>CAYPKL010000349.1:0-9524 GCA_964411285.1 uncultured Rikenellaceae bacterium | reverse complement strand
AATCCGGTTTCCCAGTACGCAGGTTCACTCCACTTTGACTCCCTTCCTTTATTATCCCATACTTTTACCTGCCAGTAATATCTCTGTCCGGCTTTAAGCCCTGGACCATCATAAGGTACCAGTACAGATTCATCTGAATTTATTTTACCAGTCGTCGATATAGTTTTTGATACTGAAAATTTGTGAGCTGTTCCGACCCTTAATGAATATGCCGTTTGCATAACATTAAACCCTGCACTCAATATCTTCCATGTCAGCCTTGGTTTCAAAACGTCGACTCCAACAGGATTTTTTTTGCTTTCACAGCTAAGATCATAAACAGAAATTTCTTTTTGTGAAAATGCACTTACTGATAGAAAAATCAGAAGCAGGGAAAGCATAAATGATTTCATAATGATTTTAATTAGTTTTATAAAATTCAAGATTTGAAATTTATCTATTTTTATCGGATTTCTGAAAGGTAAAATAACTAAATTTATACTTTTCAATAAAACGAACTGAAACTAACAATTTTACAGATGGATCCAATAGCAGGAATTCTGTTAATAGCTCTGGGGAGCATTGGCGCGGCAAGTTTTTATGTTCCATTTAAGAAAGTAAAGGAATGGTCGTGGGAATCTTACTGGCTTACTCAGGGAGTTGCCGCCTGGCTCATAGCTCCATGGCTGTTTGCTTTGATATTCGTACCACACGGAGAACTCTTACCGATCATTAATGAAGCACCTTCCTCTGCAAAACTTATGGCTGTGGTATTCGGAATTCTCTGGGGATTTGGCGGATTGACATTCGGATTGAGTATGCGTTATCTGGGTGTGGCACTCGGACAGAGTATTGCGCTGGGATTGTGCGCTGCTTTTGGCACTATTATTCCTGCAATGATTTCAGGTCAGGATCTGTTCACCTCAAGAGCTGGAGTCTTAACCCTCATTGGTGTGGCTATAACGGTTGCAGGTATCGCAATCATAGGCTATGCCGGCTCTCTTAAGAGCAGAGAGATGAGTGAGGAAGATAAGAAAGCCGCTGTTAAGGAATTTGCTCTGAAGAAGGGTATATTGATAGCAGTATTTGCCGGAATAATGAGCGCCTGCTTTAATTTTGGATATGAAGCAGGAAAACCTATTGAAATTGTTGCACTTGCCCATGGAACAAACCCCTTGTATCAGAAAAATCCAACTCTGATATTCATTCTTTTCGGTGGTTTTTTGACCAACCTTATTTATTGTGGTTATCTGAACATAAAAAACAAAACTTACAAGGATTATTTTTCTTCTTCAGGAAACGTTCTTCTCAATAATCTGTTCTTTACGTTCCTTGCTGGGTTTCTTTGGTTTTTACAATTTCACTTCTTTGGAATGGGTGTAAGCAAACTACCTGCAGAAATGGCCGTTTTCGGGTGGAGTATTCTGATGGCACTTAATATTGCTATCAGCAATATATGGGGAATAATTCTCAACGAATGGAAAGGTGCCGGGAAAAAAACAATAGTTATCCTGATCATTGGAATTGTATTACTGATTCTTTCAGCTTTTGTTGTCAAACTAAGTTAACAATTTAATTATGAAGAGATTTGGGTTTAAAATGAAACTGTATCCCGGATTTAAAGAAGAGTACAGAAAACGGCACAGTGAAATATGGCCAGAGCTTGTAAAAATGCTTAAGGATGAAGGAATTGGCAATTATTCAATTTTCCTGGATGAAGAGACTAACACCCTGTTTGCCTATCAGGAGCAATCGGGTGAGAGTTCGTCACAGGACCTTGGAACAACGGAAATTGTTAAAAAATGGTGGAAGTATATGTCAGATATTATGGAGACAAACCCTGATAATTCACCTGTGACCATTCCGCTCGATCAGGTCTTTTTTTTGGAGTAAAATGGATTAGTATAATGAAACACATATTATTATAAATCTTCATATTTTAATGACATGAAAAAAGAACTTATAAAAAAATCATATCAGCTTGCAAAGGATCAATATGCAGAACTTGGAGTTGATACTGACAAGGTACTTTCTGAGATGGAAAAACTGGTTATCAGCCTGCATTGCTGGCAAACTGATGACGTTGGCGGTTTTGAGAGGGAAGGAGCTGAACTTGGTGGTGGTGGAATTCAGGCTACAGGTAATTTTCCGGGTAAGGCCAAAACAATTGTTCAGATGAGGAGTGACCTTGACAAAGTCATGTCGCTTCTGCCCGGAAAACAAAGGCTGAATCTTCATGCAATTTACGGGGAATTTGAAGGTAAAAAAGTTGACAGGGATCAGATTGAACTAAAACATTTCCAGGGTTGGATCGATTGGGCAAAAAAAAGAAGCATGGGTCTTGATTTTAACTGTACCTGTTTTTCTCACCCTCTTGCTGATGACGGTTTCACACTCTCAAGTAAAAATCCGAAAATCAGGAAATTCTGGATTGAACATACAAAAAGATGTCGCGCTATAGCTGCTGAAATGGGTAAGCAGCTTGGTACCCCTTCCGTTCACAATATCTGGATTCCTGACGGCTCCAAAGATACCCCTGTTGACAGGTACACATTGCGAAAACTTCTGAAAAAATCACTTGATGAGATCTTTGAAACCAAATATCCAAAAAAATACCTCAAAGATTCAATTGAAAGCAAACTGTTCGGTATCGGGTCTGAAGCTATGGTAGTGGGATCACATGATTTTTATATTGGATACGCTGTACAGAACAATACAATGATTACTCTTGATAATGGTCATTTCCATCCGGCAGAACAGGTGGGTGATAAAATATCATCTATTCTGCTTTATATCGATGAAATACTCCTCCATCTGACAAGAGGATTGAGGTGGGACAGTGATCATGTTGTTACGTTGAATGATGAAATATTATTGATAGCTCAGGAGATAATCAGGGCAAATGCACTGGGAAGAATAAATATCGGACTCGATTTCTTCGATGCAAGCCTCAACAGGATCGGAGCTTATGTTATCGGCACCCGCTCGGCCCAGCTGGCATTCTTGAGTGCAATGCTTGAGCCGACTAAAACTCTTGTCAGGTTTGAAGAAGAGGGAAAAAGCTTCGAAAGGCTTTCCCTGCTGGAGTTGATGAAAACCAAACCATTTGGAGCTGTCTGGGACTATTATTGTTTGATGAATGATGTTCCGGTAGGATATGAATATATTGAAGAGATCCGGAAATACGAAAAAGAGGTTCTTCTGAAAAGATAGATCAGATAATTAGCCTGCCATATTGCAGGGATACACAGGTAAATTTGGATTATGAAGGAGAAAGTTATTGCTATTTTTGATATCGGAAAGACAAACAAGAAACTGCTTTTGTTTGACTATAACCTGAAGCTTGTTTATGAAAAAGAGACAAAGTTTCCCGAAGAACTCGATGACGATGGTTTTGAATGTGACAATATCGGACTTATTGAAAAATGGTTGAAAGATTCAGTTGTGCAATTAATTCATTCAACAAGTTATGATATTACTGCAATAAACTTTACAACTTACGGTGCTACAATTGTTTATCTCGATATGCAAGGAAAACGGTTCACTCCTGTTTACAATTACCTGAAACCAATTGATGAAAGAATTCCTGAAAAAATCTATAGAAGATACGGCGGACAGGATGAATTCTGCAGAAGAACAGCCTCGCCCGCACTTGGAATGTTAAATTCGGGGATGCAGATTTTATGGTTTAAATCAACCCGGCCGTACCTCTTTTCAAACGTTAGCCAGATACTTCATTTTCCACAATTTATTTCTTATCTTTTTACGGGTAAAATATATTCAGAACACACATCAATAGGCTGTCATACAGCTCTTTGGGACTTTGACGATATGAAGTATCACTCATGGCTTAACGACCAGTCAATCACCCTGCCGTCACCTGTTTCTGTTGTGACTTCCGACGAAATTGAAATTGAAGGAAAGAAAATTAAAATAGGAATAGGAATTCACGACAGCTCTGCCTCGCTGGCGCCTTATTTTACAGGTAATAGAGGAAAGTTTTTACTTGTTTCGACAGGGACCTGGTGTATAAATATGAATCCCTTTAACTCAGAAAAGCTTACAACAGAACAGCTTGATAATGATTGCCTGTGTTATATGAGTATTAATATGAAGCCCGTGAAATCATCCAGGCTTTTCCTGGGCAAACTTCATGACACCGGGGTAAAAATGTTAATTGAACATTTTAAAACCTCAGACGAATATTATAAGGAGGTCAGGTACGATAAGGACCTGATTCAAATTCTGAAACAAAGGTATAGCGGTGACAAAAGGGTATTCTTAAATAATGGGCCGGGGTCACGCGAATTCAGAGACAGAATAGACCTGTTTGAATTTATGTCGTACGAAGAAGGATACCATCAGTTGATGATCGAACTTTGTGAACTCACTCATGAGTCAATCCAACTTATCATTGCAGAAAAAGATGAAGTTGAGAATATTTATATTACGGGTGGTTTCGCAAAGAATGACCTGTTTCTGAAACTTATTGTCCAGGCTTTCCCTTCAAAAAAGGTATTAACTTCAGAGATCAAAAATGCGACAGCTCTGGGTGCCGCTCTGGTTATGTTCGAATCATTGGAGTATAAGAAACCGGAACTTAATCTTGGGCTTACCGAAATTGCTGTCTGAAATTTGATTCATTCAACAGGTTTATTCAGAGATTTTATAAATATTAGAGTCGCTGCAATTATTCCTGTATGATCAGTCATGAACCGATTGTGCATTCCTGAACAATTTAGCCACTCCGGCTGCGTTTTTTGTATTAATTAAGAGATTGTCAAACAGCCGGATAATAAATTCATTCATTTTGTTTTAAATTCACATATTAAATCAAAATACAATTACCTGAAAAACCAAAAAACAAATCATGAAAAGTACAGGATGTGTTTTATTCAGTCTTTTAATTTTGAGCTGCAATTTTGCGCTAAATGGCCAGGAGGAAGCCCAAAATAAAAAAGTCAGAAGCGTAACTGTCTATCAGGAAAAATTTGATATGCTTGTGACAAGAAAATATAAGGAACTGGAGCAGAATTTTGACGTACGTGGCAATCTGTTGGAAGAGATCACCTACAAACAGGGGAAAGTTGCAAAGCACTTCAAGTATCAATATGATTCTGAAAACAATAAAATTAAAGAGGAGGAATTTGATCCTGCTGGAAGAATTATTGAAACATCTGAATACAGGTACGAAGATGGACTTAGAAAAGAGAAAACCGTTATAGACGCCAACAAGAAAATGAAGTCCAGAAAAACTTACCAGTACGAAACCTTCTAAAAAATAATGATCCCTGATTTAAATACTATCCTTGACTCTTTTGTCACAGTCAGGCTTGAAGAAATGGACAAGGTTAAGCTCATGGACAGAATTGATACAAAGTATATTTTTTCGGCCGGCAGGGTGAGCGGATTGCTTCACCTGATGAAGGGTAAATATAAGGTTCTGGAGGTCGACAGTCACAGGATTTCTGATTATACTACAATCTATTTTGATACTCCGGAACACTTCTTTTTCAATCAGCATGTTACGGGAAGAACCGGTAGAATAAAAGTACGGTTCCGTAATTATAATTCAGGAGGAGTCACTTATCTTGAGATTAAGAAGAAGACAAAAAAGAACCGGACAGTAAAATGGCGGATTGAACATGTTCCATCTGAAGCGGGTTTTGATGAAAGAGCATCCGGATTTTTAAATATGCATATTCTTCAGAATGCAGAGGATCTGAAGCCAGTGATTAAGAGCAGTTTTAAAAGAGTGACCTTTGTTGGCATTGGTAAACCGGAAAGGGTTACTCTCGACCTAAATCTTTCATTCACAGATTTAAATGATAAAATAACTGATATTCACTCACTTGCCATAGCAGAATTAAAAAGTGAAGGAATGGCAGTCAGGTCACCTTTTACAGAACTAATAAGGGAGCTCGGCATTCATCCAACCGGATTCAGCAAGTATTGCATAGGCAATGCAATTATAAATGACCTGCCAAAGACAAATATTCTTAAACCAAAATTACTTTTAATAAAACGTATTGAAAATGAATATTATGGAACTTCTTATACCTAAAAGCCTCAGCATTGCAGGTGTCGATATTATTGATCTCCCGGGTTTTCTGGAGTTGGTTTTTCGTTTTTCTCTGAATATGTTGGTTATTCTTATCCTGGTGCGGTGGCTTTACTACTCCTCCACAAAACGGAAAGACTTCCTTTTTACATATATACTGGTTTCCAGCGTGGTTTTCCTTTTATGCTTTCTGCTCGAAAGTGTTAAGCTGCAGATAGGATTTGCATTAGGGATGTTTGCAATATTCGGGATCATCAGGTACAGAACCGATGCATTACCAATAAAAGAAATGACATATCTGTTTCTGATAATAGGTGTCTCAGTAATCAATGCTCTGACAAATACTGAGACAAGTCTTGTCGATCTCCTATTCTCCAATTTTGTAATCGTTTTTATCACATACGGACTCGAAAAGTTGTGGCTGCTTAAACATGAGTCATCAAAACCTATTGTGTATGAGAAGATCAATCTGATAAAAGAAGAGAATTATGATGAGCTTTTGAAGGATCTTCAGGATCGGACAGGTATTAAAAAGATTAACAGAGTCGAAGTCGGCAAAATTAACTTCCTGAGAGATACATGCGAGCTGACAATTTATTATTACACTGACAGAAATAGCAGGCTGCATGTAACTGTAAAGAATCAAAACACTGATAACGATGATGATGACGATTAAAAAACTATTTCTGCTATTTCTATTATCAGGGATATTCGCAGCCTCATATTCCAGGGATGATGACTTCGGAATCTGGTACGGAGTGACAGCTGAACATAAGTTAATAAGGAAACTTGAACTTGATCTGACGGGAAATGTCAGGACTTTTAAGAATGCTTCAAAGATCGATGAGGCTTTTCTCGAAGCTGGGTTAACCTACAAGTTCAACAAGTATGTCTCAGTTGGAGCTTCCTACAGGTTTACGGAATTCTATGAAGATGATGAGGCATATCATCCACGACATAAATGGTTTATTGATATCAAAGGTACCCTGCCGTTGGGAGATCTGTCTGTTTCAGCAAGATTCAGATTTCAGGAGCGATATAAAACCTACTTCGAGGATGAAGATGATAAAATCCCCGATTCTCACGGAAGATACAGACTGAAAGCCCTTTATAATGTACCATCATTTCCGGTCAATCCGTATGTTGCAGCAGAGATCTTTTGCCCGATGTTCACCAGTACCACCAGATCGATTGACAAAGACAGGTTTATTTTCGGGGTAGAATATAATATTAAAAAGCATTCAATAGAGCTGGAATATATGTTCCAGCGCGATTTTCTGCCTCACATTTCTGATCTAAATGTAATTTCGATCGGTTATAATGTAGAATTTTAAGAGTTTTCAGAATAGTTTTTAAATGATGTTCTGATTTCATATTTTTATTCCTTTATCAACAAAATATGTCTGCACAATGAGAATCAGAATAATTTTTCCTGTTATATTTCTTTACTCCTGCATTTTTGCCCAGATTGCTTCAGGGCAAATTCCTGAAGAAAGGCAATGGCCGGGATACAGAGGCTTCATGGCATCTGGTGTGCTTGACAATGCAAATCTTCCTGAATCATTTGACTTTAATAAGATGGAAAATGTCAGGTGGAAAATAAAAATACCGGGCCTTGGTATTTCCAGCCCGGTAATCTGGGGCAACAATTTATTCATCACAACAGCTGTCAGTGCCGGTGATAAAGCTGGCTTTAAACCAGGGCTTTACGGCGATGTTACTCCGGTTAAAGACTCATCGGTCCATGATTGGATACTCTTTTGTATTGATAAAAATAATGGAAAAATTTTGTGGGAAAGAACCGCATGTACTGGAGTCCCGAAAGTTAAGCGTCATCCTAAATCAACTCATGCGAATACAACTGTCGCTACTGACGGTAAACATGTAGTTGCATTTTTTGGATCCGAAGGCCTCTATTGTTATGATATCAATGGCAAACTACTATGGCAGAAGAACTTCGGGGTATTGAAATCAGCGTTTTTCATTATGAAAAAGGCAGAATGGGAGTTCGCGAGTTCACCCATCATATATAAAGGAGTTCTGATAGTTCAAGTCGATGTTTTAGATAACTCATTTGTTGCTGCTTATGATGTCAAAACAGGCAGGGAATTATGGAAATCAGAGAGAGATGAATACCCGGGATGGTGCACACCAAACATATATACAAATACCGGCAGGAGTTATGTGGCTGTAAATGGATTTAAACATCGTGGGGGATATGATTTTGAGACCGGTAAGGAAGTCTGGAAAATGTCAGGAGGAGGAGATATACAGATCCCAACCCCCATTATTGGAAATAACATGATCTATTTTAACAGCGCACACGGTAAAACATCACCCATAATTGCCGTAAAAACAAACGCTTCCGGCGACATAACACTTAAAGACAATGAGACTTCAAATTCCGGTGTGGCATGGAGCATTCCGAGAGGCGGATCGTACATGCATACCATGCTGCTTTACAGGAATCTCCTTTACAATGTCAACTGGAATGGCACTGTTAATTGTCTTGATCCGGTCTCTGGAAAAGAAGTTTATAATGCAAAGCTGGGCAACTCTAAAAGCTTTATTGCCTCACCTGTCGCCTCTGATGGCAGGATTTATATTGTAGATGAAGAAGGAACTATATATATAATCAGGGATGGCAATACTTTTAAACTTCTTGCCGAAATCCCGATGAATGACATCTGCATGACTGCGCCTGCATTAACTGATGGGATGATATTTTTCAGAACCCAGAACAACCTTTTTGCAATCGGGAAAAAGTAAAACTTCTTAAAACTATTCCTTTCTTATTCTGGTTATTAAGTCGTCTTTCTTAATTGTTTTTACTGAAATAGCCAAAGCTGTCAGACCGGTAATAATTACCATGCAGATCATTACTGTTATTGTTATCCATGGTATATCGGAATTATTCTGTATTGACGGCCTGGTTGCAATGAGGGCTGAAACCAGACCAATAAAGGTACCGGCTGCCAGAATCTTTGTGTATTCACCAAAAATGATTCTCCTGATGCTCTTCACAGAAAAGCCTGCTGCCATCATCAATCCGAAATCACGTTTCCTCTGATTGAAATTCCTGATGAGGATGAAACCCAAACCAACCACACCAAGTATCATTCCTATACCACCAAGAATTGTAAAGACCGATAAATATGAGTTGGTGACAACAAAAAATGAAGCTAGTCTTTCCCCTGCCGGTTCAAAATGAGCTCCATAACCGGATAATCGTTCAGTCAGAATCTCATCATAAAGTGAGGACTTTTCTATATTTCCGTCTACGAGAAAAACCTGACTTCCTGCAACTGAAGGGAAAAACCTGCTGAAGTTTTCACTTCCTATCAGAACATATCCCTGGAAAACAGATGATTTTAATCCGGCAGAAATAATTACATTAAGAATCTGACCATTTTCAGTTCTTATTTTTAGAGTATCTCCGGGTTTAATCTTCAATCCGTATTGCAGAACGGTTTGATCGGCAATT
>CAYPKL010000348.1:0-5082 GCA_964411285.1 uncultured Rikenellaceae bacterium | reverse complement strand
CGTTATCACCTTGTGCGCGGTGCTCTTGATACCTCCGGGGTTGATGGCCGCACACAGAGACGATCGAAATATGGAGCAAAACGACCAAAGAAATAACGCTTAAAGGAATAAGATAATGAGAAAATCAAAACCAAAGAAGAGGATTCTGTTACCGGATCCCAAATACAAAGATCCGTATGTAACAAGGTTTGTGAACAATCTTATGTTTAGTGGTAAAAAGAATCTGGCTTTTAAAATTCTCTACGACTCTCTTGAAATAGTAGGTGATAAATTTAAAAGTGAAGGAAAAACACCGCTTGAAATTTTCAAGCAGGCTCTTGATAATGTTACCCCGCAGGTAGAGGTAAAAGCAAGAAGAGTTGGAGGGGCAACATTCCAGGTACCGATGGAAATCCGCGCCGACAGAAAAGTAAGCATCAGCATGAAAAACATGATCTCTTTCGCAAGGAAAAGAACCGGCCATTCAATGGCCGAACGTCTTGCCGCTGAACTTATGGCTGCCTATAAACTTGAAGGTGGAGCATACAAGAAAAAAGAAGATACTCACCGAATGGCAGAAGCCAACAAAGCTTTTGCTCATTTCAGGTTTTAATACTATTTCTGAGAAAGGACATTTAGCAAATTAATGGACAAAAACCTGAAATATACCAGAAACATCGGAATCATGGCTCACATCGATGCCGGTAAGACCACTACTTCAGAACGTATTCTGTTCTATACAGGTCGTACACATCGTATGGGTGAAGTACATGATGGAAATGCTCAGATGGACTGGATGATTCAGGAACAGGAAAGAGGAATTACAATTACCTCGGCTGCAACAACCACATTCTGGAAATACAATGGGGATGATTATAAAATAAATATAATTGATACCCCCGGACATGTTGATTTCACCGTTGAGGTGGAGCGCTCTTTAAGGGTATTGGATGGAGCTGTGGCAGTATTTTGTGCTGTAGGGGGAGTGGAACCACAGTCTGAAACCGTTTGGAGGCAGGCCGACAAATACAATGTTCCAAGGATTGCTTTTGTGAATAAAATGGACAGGGCCGGAGCTGATTTTTTCAGTGTAGTACAGCAAATAAAAGAAAAACTCGGTGCAAATCCGGTACCGGTTCAGCTTCCGATGGGTGCTGAGGAGAACTTTTCGGGTATAATAGATCTTATTGCAATGAAATCAATAGTCTATTATGAAAATGATATTGCCGGTACAAAATATGAAATTGAAGATATTCCTGAAGATTTTCTTGAAGAAGCAAATGAATGGCGGGGTAAACTGATTGAATCGGTTGCAGATGTCGACGACACCCTCCTCGCCCGGTATCTTGAGGATCATGATTCAATTACGGGTGATGAGATTCTGACAGCTCTGAGAAAATCTGCAATTCAGGGACTTGCAATTCCAATAACATGCGGAGCTGCTTTTAAGAATAAAGGTATTCAGAGTCTGCTTGATGCAGTGGTTGCTTATCTTCCTTCTCCTGTTGATATAGGTGCGGTGACCGGTATAGATCCGAGAAATGACAATGAAGTAAAGCGTGAACCCGATGATGAGGAACCCTTTGCCTCACTGGCATTTAAAATTGCCACCGATCCTTTTGTCGGCAGGCTGGTCTTCCTGAGAGTTTACTCAGGAGTGCTTCATGCAGGCGATACGGTTCTTAATCCCCGGACAGGGAAAAGAGAGAGAATTAACAGACTCTTCCAGATGCATGCCAATAAGCAGAATCCTAAAGAAAGTGTTTCTGCAGGCGATATTTGTGCCGGTGTTGGTTTTAAGGATTTGAAGACGGGTGATACATTATGTGCCATCAATAAGCCGGTAGTACTGGAATCGATGGACTTCCCTGAACCGGTGATAGGGATAGCAATTGAGCCTAAAACCCAGGCCGATGTTGACAAATTATCGATTGCTCTCAATAAGCTTGCGGAAGAGGATCCTACCTTTCAGGTAAGAACCGACCCCGACAGCGGACAGACAATAATAAACGGGATGGGAGAACTTCACCTCGAAATTCTGATCGACAGACTAAAAAGAGAATTTAAGGTTGAATGTAACCAGGGTGTTCCTCAGGTGGCTTATAAAGAGGCAATTACTACGAGCACCGAATTCCGTGAAGTTTTCAAAAAACAAACCGGCGGCAGGGGCAAATTTGCAGATATATCTGTAGCTCTGATGCCTGCTGATGAGGACCTCAGAGGTCTCCAGTTTGTTAATGAGGTGAAAGGCGGTAATATTCCCAAGGAATTTATTCCGTCAGTTGAAAAGGGATTCCGCGAAGCAATGGCCAACGGCCCATTGGCAGGATTCCCGCTCGAAAGCCTTAAAGTAGTACTCAAAGACGGTTCATACCATCCGGTTGATTCCGATGCTTTATCATTTGAAATTGCTGCAAAACAGGCATTCAGGAAATACGCGGGTAAATGTAATCCCGTGATTCTTGAGCCAATAATGGCAACAGAGGTGGTCACCCCTGAAGAATATGTTGGCGATGTCATCGGCGATTTTAACAGGAGAAGAGGCAAGGTGGAAGGTATGGAATCGAAAGCAGGTTCAAGGGTTGTTAAAGCAAAAGTACCTCTGGCCGAAAAATTCGGTTATGTTACAGTACTCAGAACCATTACCTCCGGAAGAGCAACTTCCACAATGGAATTTTCTCATTACGAAGAGGTGCCTGCAGAAATAGCTAACAGAATTATTGAAATTACTAAAGGAAAAATTCTTTAAAGAAATGAGTCAGAAAATTCGTATCAAACTGAAATCTTACGATCATAATCTTGTGGACAAATCCGCAGAAAAGATTGTAAAAACAGTGAAATCTACAGGCGCTGTTGTAAGCGGACCCATTCCGCTTCCAACCCATAAGAAGATTTATACTGTTCTTCGCTCACCTTTTGTAAACAAGAAGGCCAGAGAACAGTTCCAGCTTTCATCCTATAAGAGGCTGCTTGATATTTACAGCTCAACGCCAAAGACTATAGATGCTTTGATGAAGCTTGAGCTTCCAAGCGGAGTAGAAGTAGAAATTAAAGTGTGAAACCAGTAAAGTAATAATAAAATGCAGGGATTAATTGGAAAAAAGGTAGGAATGACTTCCCTATTTGATGAAGGCGGGAAAAATATTCCTTGTACTGTACTGCAGGCTGGTCCGTGTGTTGTAACACAGATCAAGACAATGGAAAAGGATGGATATTTTGCCGTACAGCTTGGTTTCGATGAGAAGAAGGAAAAACATACCACTAAAGCTGAATTGGGTCATTTCAATAAAGTCAATACCACACCTAAAAGAAAACTTATTGAATTTACCGGCTTTGCAGAAGGACAGGTTAAGGAAGGTGAAGTACTTACAGCAGAGCTTTTCAGACCGGATAACTGGGTGGATGTAAGAGGCTGGTCAAAAGGAAAAGGATTCCAGGGAGTTGTCAAGCGTCATGGTTTCAGTGGTGTAGGCGGACAAACCCACGGACAGCATAACAGGGGCAGAGCACCTGGTTCTCTCGGCGCTTCTTCCTTCCCTTCAAGGGTGCTCCCCGGCATGAGAATGGCCGGACGTACCGGAGGTAATCAGGTAATGTCAGTAAGCATGAGGGTAGTCAGGCTTATGGCTGATAAAGATATAATTATAGTTAAAGGATCAGTTCCCGGTCCGAAAGGTGGTTACGTAATAATTACAAAATAATGGAACTAGCAATTATTAATATTAATGGTAAGGAAACCGGAAGAACAGTTAATCTTAACGATTCAATTTTCGGTATTAAACCTAATGACCATGCCATTTATCTGGATACAAAACAGTTCCTCGCAAATCAAAGGCAGGGAACACATAAATCCAAACAGCGTGGTGAGGTGACCGGCAGTACCAGAAAAATAAAAAGACAAAAAGGTACCGGTACTGCCCGTGCAGGAAGCATAAAAAATCCACTTTTTCGTGGCGGAGGCCGTGTTTTTGGACCGGAACCACGATTTTATGGGTTTAAGCTTAATAAGAAAGTAAAGCAACTGGCAAGAAAATCAGCTCTTTCATATAAAGCTTCCGGGAATAATATAATAGTTATCGAAGACTTCTCATTTGAAGCCCCGAAAACAAAGGAAATGATAAAAATGAGCGGCAACCTGAATATAGGAATGAAAAAATCGCTATTTGTTTTCCCGGAACAAAATAAAAATATATATTTGTCATCCCGAAATGTACAAGGCGTTGAAGTTATAACTGCTGGAGAGTTAAGTACTTACAAAATTATGAAAGCATCAACTCTTGTACTTGTGGAGAGTGCAGTTGACGTTTTGCAGGCAACTTTTGAAAACTAGAAAACTTTGTGTAATGAATATTTTGCTTAAACCGATTGTAACGGAGAAAATGACAAGCCAGGGCGACAAGTTCAATCGCTACGGATTTCTCGTTGCTAAAAACGCAAATAAATTGCAGATCAGGAAAGCTGTCGAAGAGCTATATGGTGTAACAGTCAACTCTGTTAATACTATGCGTTATGGCGGTAAGATAAAAACCCGCAACACAAAATCAGGCCTTCTTGTCGGTAAAACCGCAGCCACAAAAAAAGCTGTCGTAACACTTGCAGAGGGAAACAAAATAGACTTCTACAGCAATATTTAAAAACTTATATGGCAGTAAGAAAATTTAAACCTGTTACACCAGGTCAGAGAAACAAAATCATCAGCGCTTTTGAAAATATCACAAGCGCTGTGCCGGAGAAATCCTTGCTTCGACCGCTAAGAAAATCCGGAGGAAGGAATGTTAACGGCAAAAGGACTATGAGGTACATCGGGGGCGGTCATAAACAGATGTACAGGGTCATCGATTTCCTCCGGGAAAAAGATGGCATGCATGCAACAGTAAAATCTATTGAATATGATCCCAACAGATCATCAAGAATTGCACTGGTTGTTTATGAGGATGGTGAAAAAAGATATATCATTGCTCCGACAGGACTTCAGATAGGCCAGAAAATATTATCGGGCAAGGAGAATACCCCGGAAATCGGAAATACAATGTATTTGAGTGATATTCCACTGGGTACCGTAGTTCATAATATTGAGCTTAAACCAGGAAAAGGCGGAGCTCT
>CAYPKL010000347.1:0-4104 GCA_964411285.1 uncultured Rikenellaceae bacterium | reverse complement strand
CCTGGTTCGAAAAGCTTTTTCAGAAAACTTCCCGTGGTGCAGATCATGGGAAAGCACTCCTTGGAAGAGGTATATTTTCTGCCTAAAGCAATGTCTTCATCAGTCTGTTTCGGGAGAACTTCTGAAGGAATGCCCACACTTCTTGCTGCAGCAGCAACCATATAGGCTCCGTCGTGCATGTACGGAAAGTAGAGGATTCTGTTTTCATGGGGAGCGCTGGCTCCATGGTGCGGTCTGAAGACCGTAACCTCCTTTTTTTCATTTTGCTCTGATCCTTTCAGACTATCAAGGAAGGCTTCAATGCGTGTAATCATTCCGGCATCTGCAGAGTGTTCATCCACCTCAAGATGAAGGAAGGGCTTTCCCTTAAGCTCCTCAGTGACATAATGCCAGATGAAGGAATCGGGCCCGCAGCGAAAATTACTCAGGTAAACAGCGTACAATCCCTCTGTTTTTGCAACATGCTGTGCCGCGGCAATTATTTTCTGACCATTGGGCCAGTACATATTCCGGTAATTATCAAAAATATTGTATGGTGTCAGATCCAGCATATCGACGGGAACCGGCATTACATTCTGCGCAATAAGCTTCTCAATAAGTCCAAGGTTAAGATGGGAATCTGTGCTGTTATATGGTCTGCCGAGCAAAACTACAGGTTTACTGTTTTTTGGAATATTTTTAAATACCTCCCTGCCATAATCCACCAGACTTTTTTCAAATGAAACCTGAACCTCATCAGCTTTAAAAATGGCGGCTTTTATCTCTTTTTTGCCAATTCCGAATTTATTGCCGAAGTATGAAGTCATCTCTTTAACAAGAGCCCGTTCAAAAAATCTGAAATGAAGGGTGGGAATCAACAGTCTGGATTCATCAATTTTGCCTTTAAGTGCAGCTTTGACCATGAACGGGTAGGTCTGAATCCACGGACAGTTGCAGTTGGAAGTATCATTACCTTCACGAAATTTGGCATTTACTATGAATGGCATAAAGATATAGTCGACACCCTTTTCAACCAGGTCGATCACATGTCCGTGCATAAGTTCAACAGGAAGGCAGGTCTCTGTAGTAATGGTTTCAATAGATTGTGTAACCAGCGCTTTGTCAGATTCCTTTGAAAGGATAACGGTGAATCCGAGTTTTTCAAAGAAGGTGCGCCAGAACGGGAATTGCTGGTAAAATACCATCAGAGCTCTGGGGATGCCAATAGTAGTTGTTTTGCCGGCTTCTTTCTCCTGATATCCATCCATAAGCATTTCCAACCTTTTCATAAATAAGTTTGGAATATTATTTTCAAGCTTTTTCCGGCCGTCAGTCTCATACTTTTCGCATCTGCCCCCATAATAGAGCGATTTTTTTTCTCCGGCAATCTTTACTCTCCTTATTTCACAATGATTAGTGCAACTCTGGCAGACAAACCTGCTGATTTCATAAGAAACATTTCTGACTCCGAAACCTTTAAATGTTGTTTTTTGTCCCTCCTTCATCGAACGCTGTGCAAGTATTGCCGCACCGATTGCGCCTGTAACATCAAAATGCGGCGGTATCGTTATTTTCTTTCCTGTAACATGTTCAAAGGCGGCAACAACAGCTTTGTTGTTGGTAACACCTCCCTGAAAGAATATTTTGTCGCCTACTTTCCTGTCAGCAACTACTTTCTGAAGATAGTTGTAAACGATTGAATATGCCAAACCACCAATGAGGTTTTCATTTCTCGCACCCTTCTGCATATAAGTGTTAAGGTCCGACTCCATAAAGACTGTACACCTGTCGCCAAGCTTAACGGGACATTCCGAATTTAGTGCCATGCATCCGAATTCATCCACAATATTAATATTAAGTTTTTCGGCCTGTTCTTCAAGGAAAGAGCCTGTTCCGGCAGCACAAACCTTGTTCATTTCAAAGTCGACCACGACCCCGTTTTCTATACTTATATATTTTGAATCCTGACCCCCGATCTCAAAAATTGTGTCCACAGTCGGATCATAGTCAATTGCTGCTGTAGCCTGTGCTGTAATTTCATTCCGGATTGTATCCGCTCCAATAAAATCACCTGTAAGATAACGACCCGACCCGGTTGTGCCTGCTCCGATAACTTCAACATTTTCACCAACTTCATCATAAATTTCGGTCATGCCTTTCTGGATGGCCTCCAGCGGTTTGCCTCCGGTAGGAAGGTACCTTCTTGAAATTACCTTATGATCTTTATCTATCAGGACAACATTGGTACTTAAAGATCCTACGTCAATTCCAAGGAATACCTGAATCTTTTCTTTACCATTCTTTTTAAAATGGACAACTTTATCGTAAACAGCTTCAGACTCAACAAGAGGAGGAAGACTGCTGAAAACAGTCGAATCTTTGGCCAGGTAATCTTCAAGTTTTTGCATTCCTTTAAAATGGTTCATCTCCATTTTATTGGAATGTGCATACATAACAGCTCCTATTGCTCCCATTGAAGCATGGTAGCCGGGAATTATCAGTTCCCCATCCTTCAGGTCGAGAATATCATTGAAGGCCCTTATCATTCCTGTATTTGCAGCGACACCTCCCGAAAATACAATAGGCTTTTTAAATTCCTTGCTTCTTGCAACATTGCTTCGGAAGTTACGGGCGAGAGCAAAACATAATCCTGCGACAATATCATGTAAGGGAGTTGCAATCTGCTGATGGTGGATCATATCACTTTTGGCAAAGACGCTGCATCTTCCTGCAATACGCGGTGGATCTATCGATTTCATTGCCATTTCTCCAAATTCCTTTTCGATAGGAACGCCTATTCTCCGCGCCTGCTGATCAAGAAATGATCCGGTCCCGGCAGCACATATGCTGTTCATCTCAAAATCCACCAGCCGTGAATGGCCATTTAAAGGATCTTTTTCGAGTATGATCATTTTTGAATCTTCCCCTCCGATCTCGATCACAGTCTGTGCCTCCGGAAACATTCTACCCGTTGAGGTCGCCTGTGCAATAATCTCATTTACAAAAATACCTCCGATCAGTTCCGAAGCGAGTTTACCGCCTGAACCCGTCAGGGCTATTCCGGCAATACTCTTTTCATTATGATCTTTTAAAATAGATGAGAGTCTCTCATTAAGTACAGCAAAAGGCTTCCCATAGACATAATCATAATAGTTTTCGACAACATCATATTTATCGTCTAGCAGGACTGTATTAAGCGAAACAGAACCGATATCAATGCCCAGAAAAAACACCATTCTCTCCTTAGTATTGTTTAACATAACATTATATATTGACTGAAAAGCTGATCTAAGTCTACCATCGGTGGCTAAAATATGTATTTTTTACATACAAATCAATTTATATGACTATTTTGTTATTTCCATAATAACCCGGTTTTCCCCTCTGTACTCTTCCCTTTACCCGGCGTCGTGTGCCCGGAATCCGGAGCCCAGGGTCCAGGGTCCAGTGACCGGCTGTGTCTTACATCCACTCTTCTTTTATGACTTCCCCGGTCAGACTTGTAATCATTTGCTTGACCGGAACTTTTCTGGAAGAATTTGACTGTGCTGCCTTTACCATCTGTAATAACCCTCCGCAGCAGGGGACTTCCATCATCATGACGGTTATTGTATTTACTTTTGCAAGATCAATCATCGCTGAAAGCTTTTCAACATAAATATCAGTACCGTGATCAAGCTTCGGGCAGGCTATTGCCAGAGATTTTCCTTTAAGATGCCTGCTGTGAAAATTACCCATGGAGAAGGCAACACAATCAGCTGCAAGCAACAGGTCACTTCCTTTGAGATAAGGGGCATTAGGATTTAAAAGATGCATTTGTACAGGCCATTGTCTGAGCTCCGATGGCTGATCATCGCGGAAAGTGCCACTTTCATTTGATCCCGATCTTTCCAGGACAACCTCGCGCGATCCGGGACAGCCGCCTCCTGCAGAATCATGGCCATGAATATGGGGCTGGTGATGTTGCCCGGGAGTTTTACCATAATTGTGAACCTCCCGTTGTACCTCAGGAAAACTGAAATTCAGACTCTCCTGATGGTCATTCAGGTATTCTACAGCTTCATGAAGAAATCCTGCTTCTCCGTGATCTTTCAGGTGTTTAAGGTGAGCAATAATCGTATTCTT
>CAYPKL010000346.1:0-10931 GCA_964411285.1 uncultured Rikenellaceae bacterium | reverse complement strand
TTCAGGGCTGACATCGGTCCGTAATCGGTAATAAACCCATTTTCTGAAAAAAGAAATGCATTTGTTAAAGTTTTTAGTTCCGACATCTCTCTGCCGGCAACGAAACGCCTGTGATCAGTTTCAGTCTGAACCAGGCATTTTATGTTTTTGATCAATAGATTCATCTAAGTATTTAGTCGTATTATCACCGCCCTAAGGTAGCAAATATTGAAAAAAGTGTTTATGATTTCCATTTTTCTTTATCTTTATCGCTGTACACCAAAACTATATCCTATGAAAAAGACCTTTCCAATACTTCTCATGTTACTATTTGCAGTATCATTGTCCGGGCAGGAAAAGAAAGTAAAAACAGGCTGGAAGTTCGGCGGCGCTCTTCCTGCAGTCTCCTATGATTCCAACCTGGGGTTTCAGTACGGGGCACTTTTCGAATTTTTTAATTATGGGAATCCAAGCGTTTACCCTGAATATTACGACCATACCTACACCGAAGTATCCCGTTTTACAAAAGGAAGCGGCGTTTACAGGTTAATGTATGAAACAAATCATCTTATTCCCGGCGTGGAATGGATAAGCGACCTCAGTTATCTCCCCGACCTGGCCAATCACTTTTATGGATTTAATGGATATGAATCGGTTTTCAATAAAGATTGGATGGATAATGAAGCCAATGATTACAAAACAGAAATGTTCTATCGTTATCAAAGAGACCAGTTCAGATTTAAGAACGATTTTCTGGGAAAACTGTCGGGTGATCATCTTAAATGGAGCGCAGGTTTTGCATTTCAGAATTTTAATATTAAATCAGTTAATATTGAAAAATTGAATAAGGGGAAGAAAGAGGATCAGTTACCTTCCGTAACTGAACAACCGGGACTCTTTGAACTTTACCGCGATTCCCTTGGATTGATCTCATCCAATGAAGCAGACGGCGGATGGGTAAATACAATCAAGGTTGGTTTGGTCTGGGACAGCAGGGATAATAAACCTAACCCGATGAAAGGATTATGGACCGAGATGGGAATTGAGATTTCGCCAAAATTTATTGGGAATGACTGGGGATTTTCCAAGTTTTATATCACGCACAGACAATATTTTACATTGGTTGAGAATGATCTGTCGCTTGTCTACCGGATCGGATATCAGACCACACTTTCCGGTGAGGTACCGTTCTTTTATCAGTCGCAGGTTATAACCTCCAGGCTTACAGGATACTCCAGCGAGGGATTGGGCGGATCCAGCACATTGAGAGGGGTGTTGAAGAACAGGGTTATTGGTGATGCCTTTGCTCTTGGTAATGTGGAACTTCGATGGAAACCTTTATATTTCAAGTTTTTAAAACAAGATTGTTACCTTGGTCTTAACCTTTTTTATGATATGGGAATGGTCACCAAAAGCATAAAACTTCCTGACAATCTTCAGACTGAATTTAATACAAATATGTCAGAATATAATTACGGAGATTTCTTCAAACCGGGAGATGAAAAAATACATCATTGTGCCGGGATAAGTATAATGCCTGTTATGAATGAGAATTTTGTAATAGCCATTGACATCGGTAAAGCATTCAATGATCAGGATGGAAATATTGGATTTGCGTTCGGGTTGAATTATCTGTTTTAAAATATTTATCTCATCTGTAATGGGGTGTTGAGAAAGTCCTCCTCTGTCTTTTTACCCCTAAATCCCCCAAGGGGGACTTATTGATTTACTGATATTTATAAAGCCCCCCTTGGGGGGCTGGGGGGTAAATCTTAGCTTTTTCAACAGCCCCTTTTTAACTTATTCACAGTATTTTGGCCCCTCTCTCCTGGGAGAGGGGTTGGGGTGAGGTTAAAATCCCTTCAGGAAATATGCCAGGGTGGTTCCAAAATAGTTTCCCAATAAGTATCCGATTACACCTCCAGTAATCCCTGTGACAATTACATCTTTGTTTTTGAGGGCGTTTGCTACAAGGGGTACGAACGGCGGAGAGAAAACAAATGCGGTTGCCGTAATAAGGAAATTATCTGCATCCACATGGAATATTTTAGCTAGTATAAGATGCAGGATCATGGATCCGAAATAGCACCAGGTAATAAACAGTATCAAATCCATCATACCTTTACCGAATATAGTCCTTAAATCAGATGTCGAAGCCACAGTCAGGGAAAAGACAAGGATCAGGTACATTCCCAACTGGAATGTCTTTTCGATCCTGTTTACAGGTTTAATAAGGGAAACAAGAATTCCGAGTGTTGTAATGGTCAGCACTGCAACTGCCATTCTGTACTGGGCATATGCTTCCGGTACAAGGAAGTAGAGTAATAGTCCTATTCCTGCGATAAGAATGCTCAGGCCGAGTGCCTTAAGCAGCGGGAAAAAGTTCTTCCTGCTAAACATTCCTGAGAAATCATCAAGACTTTCTGTTTCCCGTTTAATCAGGTCAGCATCAACAGAGATTCCGTTTTTTTCCTCAAATTTAGGTAGAACTGCCCTGAAGAGTCGTGGCGCCAGGGTAACGAAAAACAGGACAAGAAATGCTCCCACAATTGTATCGTATGTAAATAATACTACGAAACGGTCGGTGTCCACATTAAGGATCAGTTTAAGAGCTGCAAAATTAGGTGTCCCTCCTGTATAGATACCTTCAAACATACCAGCCAGCTTCCATGCATCCGGGAAGGCGTTCTTCCAGATAAAAAACCCCGCTGTTACCATTACAATGCCGGAAATAAGAGCCAGTGCGACTGAAAGGAACCCTTTTTTGGCATATTTAAGCCACCGTTTCAGGTTCAGTGAAAAGAGCAAAAGAGGAAAGGCAATAAACAGGGCAAGGGCATATAAGTTTTCCTGAACACCAGCAATATTGTTGGCCATAATATCTTCAGGAACAGCTTTCCCTTCTGCAATAAGCGCTTCAAGTACCGGTTTTTTCAATGCTGCATCACCTTGCAATGCAAGCCTGTAGCCTTCGCTTCCTTTTGGCAGGATTCCCGCCGTACCAATTATCAGTCCGAACAAATATGCCAGAACAATTGTTCCGAGTTTCTGAAGAATGCTCCACTTTTTACACAAAAAAACAATTACCAGGGGAAACAGAATGTAAAACAGAACAAGCAGAATAATTACTATCATAAACCAGGTTTTAGGTTGACCAAATATAAAAAAAGCGATTTACCTGACAGTAAATCGCCTGAAAAATAGGTATTTATACTTATTTACTTCTTATCACAATCACACTCTTCAAAGCTCTTTTTATACTGTTCGATTGCCTTAAGGCTCATTCCCATGCTTGAAAATCCGCCATCATGATAAAGATTCTGCATTGTTACCTTACGTGTGAGATCAGAAAAAAGTACAACACAGTAGTCGGCACATTCTTCTGCAGTTGCATTTCCAAGAGGCGACATTCTTTCAGAAAAATCGATCAGAGATTCAAATCCGTGTATTCCGCTTCCTGCGGTAGTGGGTGTCGGAGACTGGGATATTGTGTTTATCCTTACTTTGCGGTCGCGTCCGTAAATATATCCGAATGAACGGGTGATTGACTCCAGAAGTGCTTTGGCATCACCCATGTCATTATATCCGGTAAGTGTACGCTGGGCAGCTACATACGATAGCGCTACCACTGAACCCCATTCATTTATAGCATCAAATTTGTAGGCTGTCTGCAGAATTCTGTGAAAACTCAATGCCGAGATGTCGAAGGTCTTGAGCATATTCTCATAATTTGTCTGCTCATATGGAATACCCTTCCTTACATTGGGAGACATACCGATAGAATGAAGAATAAAGTCGAATTTTCCTCCGAACACCCTCATACTCTCAGTTACCAGACTTTCAATATCTTCCATTTTAGTTGCATCGGCCGTAATAACAGTGCTTCCTGTCAGTTGTGCCAGCTCATTTATGGTCCCCATTCTCACAGCTACCGGTGCATTGGTCAGTACCAGCTCTGCTCCATTATTCCAGGCTTTCAGAGCTACCTGCCATGCAATGGATTTATCATTGAGAGCTCCAAAAATAATTCCTTTCTTACCTTTTAAAAGAGACCCTTCCATACTTAACTAATTAATTATCAATTTCAATAGTGTTGCTAACTACGAGCAGATTTCAGAAGTTCTTTTGCATTCCGGATTGCTGTTTCAGTCACTTCACTTCCACTCAGCAGCCTTGCAACCTCCCTGATCCGTTCATCGGTAGATAACAATTTAATCCGGGTAATTGTTGAATCGCCGGTATCCTCTTTATAGACATGATAATGCATTGTCCCCTGCGAAGCAACCTGAGGGAGATGAGTTATATTGACAACCTGCATATATTTTCCCATTCCTGAAAGAATCTGTCCCACTTTGTCAGCCACCTCTCCCGAAACTCCTGAGTCAATTTCATCAAAAATAATAGTGGGAAGGTTGTTGTTTTTTGTAAGCAGCGATTTTAGACTTAGCATAACACGCGACAGCTCTCCTCCCGATGCGATTTTTGCCAGGTTATCAGGTTCGGTTTGCCTGTTTGCCGAGAAAAGAAAATCAGCCTGGTCAGAACCAGATGATCCGAATTCCTTTAATTTCGAAAGCAAGATCCTGAACCGTGCATTTGGCATACCAAGCTGCTTAAGCATGTCTGTAACCTTTCGCTCAATTTCAGGCAATACTGACCCTCTTTTATTGGTAATTTTTTCTGAAATTGACGCCATTAAGTCCTTATTTTTCCGGAGACTTTCTTCAACCTCTTCAAACCTTATATCCGTTTGCGCTATCGATTCTATTGTTTGTCTGATCTGTTCTTTTTTGTTCAATAACTCGTCAAGACTCTTCACCCGGTGCTTTTGCATCAGTGAATAAAGGAAATCAAGCCGATCATTAATACTCTTCAGACGGCCCGGATCAGCCTCGATTTTTACTGACAACTTCTCAATTTCAGCGGCAAGATCATCGAGTTCAATATATGCTGAATCAATTCTTGAAATGATATTATCACCCCCAGGAATAAACGACCTGACTTTCCCAAGATTGACTTTTATTTCCCTTAACATTGATAAAACCGAAGTCTCTTCACCTGAAAATAACATGGATGAGCCTGAAAGGGCAGCTGTAATCTCCTCAGCATGATTTAATATTTCCTGTTCTTTTTCAAGCTCTCCCTGTTCTCCCATTTTTAATTTTGCCTCTTCAAGCTGGGAAAACTGAAACTGAAAATATTCAAGATCAGCCTTGTTTTGCTCCGATTTTTCTTTCAGTTCATTGTACTCATGCTGGAGTTTTCGGAAGGCATTATAGATAATCCTGTATTCATTCAATAAAGGATATGCAGATGCAAATGAGTCTATAATGCTCAGCTGAAATGAATTATCATTAAGCATTAGTGTCTGATGCTGTGAATGAATATCAATCAACCTGTCGCCAAGTTCTTTCATCAGGTTTATTGTTACAGGGGTGTCATTTATGAACGCCCTCGATTTGCCGGCCGGATTTATCTCTCTTCTGAGTATTGCAACAGATTCATAATCAAGATCATTATCAATAAAGAAATCATTAAGGTCATAGTCTGCAATTCTGAAGGTCCCTTCAACTACACATTTTTCTTTATTGTCCAGGAGGACTGAGGTATCAGCCCTGGTACCCAGGATAAGTGACAAGGCTCCTAAAAGAATAGATTTTCCTGCACCTGTTTCACCGGTTATTATTGTAAGTCCGTTTTCCAGATTGAGGTCCAGTTCTTTGATTAATGCATAATTGTGAACGGAAAGTCTTAAAAGCATACCCGATCATTAAAGTTAATTGGCTGCAGTTATCTTTTGATATTTTGCCTTGTTTCCCGGATCAATTTCAGTCAGGATCTCGACCACCCTCCCCTTCTCCTCAGCAAAAGCGCCGGAAAAGATATTTACAAGTTCGTCTGATTTTGATTCCAGAATTATCTGAACAAGGTACATATAGGGATCAGGTTTATTTCTATACACCTCCTGCAAAAGCTTAAGGCTTTCAACCATATTGGTCCTTGCTTCAGCTATACTTGATTCCATTTTGTCGAGACCGATTCTATCGTACTCATAAATAAATCTTCTTACACTTGTATATCCATCATCGAGAAGGTTTTTTACCAGCCAGTATCTGTTTTTATTGCGGGAGCCATCATAAGGTTTCCAGCCGGCTTCTGATGCATTCTGGGCATTGGTTACAATTTTCTCTGCGATCTGGAAAAATTCCGTGCCGCCCTCAGGGGAGTACGAATCGTAGTCGAATCCAATAATTATGTAGGAGTAATAAGCCAGCACCGACACAAGACTTGACCGGTAAGAGTTTGGATCAAACTCAAGAGGCTGGAACTCAACATACCTGAACTGAAAATTATTATCAACAAAATTCAGCATTGTCGAATTATAAGTTGTATTGAAAACCGGACGCCGGAGCTGAACCTGGATGGTTCCCCGGAATTCATCGGCTGACAGCTGTTCAGTCAGGTTAATAAGAATATTGCAGTCTATTCTTTCTGCGTAACTGAATACATGGTTAGTCCATATTGTATTGTTCATGAACTCGTAAATGTCGCGCTGCATCGATTCGAATACCTGTCGGTTTGAACCCTGAATTTTTTGCGCGGATATCTGAACATTACAATTAAGTTCCTGAGCAATAACTACTTCTGAACATAAAATCAGAAATGCAAAAAGATAATATTTTATTGATTTAAATAGTTTCATTCAGGTAAACTATTCAGCATTGTTATAATTTTATCAAGGATATCTCTGGCAGCTTCTTCCTTTGTTTTCAACTCAAATTTATCAATAATATTGTTTCTGTCAATAATTGTGATCTGGTTTGTATCATACTCAAAACCTGCACCTTTATCTTTAAGAGAATTAAGTATTACCAGGTCGAGATTTTTCCTTTCCAGTTTTGCTTTTGCATTCTCAAGCTCATTATCGGTTTCAAGAGCAAATCCGGCAACAATCTGGGACTTTTTTTTCGACGTCCCGAGAGTCTTTGCTATATCTTCGGTTGGTTTAAGTTTCAGAATAAGGTCTTCATTTCCCCTTTTCATCTTTTTACCGGCAGTAGTTACCGGAGTGAAATCCGCAACAGCGGCTGCGAGAATGGCAATATCACAGTCCGAAAATCTGGAAATACTTTCTGCAGCCATTGATTCTGCTGTAGTAACATTGATTATTCTGATTGACTTATTTTCAGGTCGGATATTAACGGGGCCCAGGACAAGATCTACATCAGCCCCGTATTCACATGCTGCATCAGCAAGAGCCACACCCATTCTGCCTGAAGAGTAATTGCTTATGAAACGAACAGGATCAATTGGTTCCCGGGTAGGTCCCGCATTAATCAGAACACGTTTGCCTGTCAGAGGCTTTTTTTTTTTGAAAAGAAATTATTAAGCTCCTTAACAATATCCTCGGGTTCAGCCATGCGTCCTTTTCCTGAAAGACCGCTTGCTAATTCACCGTCAGGTGCATCAAGAACATAGTTGCCATAAGATCTGAGTTTTTCAATGTTCTTACTGACAGAAGCATGATTCAGCATATCCATGTCCATGGAAGGAGCAATGAACACAGGGCAGCGTGATGATAAATAGGTAGTGAGCAAAAGGTTATCAGCTATCCCGTTTGCCATTTTTGAAATTGTGTTTGCAGTAGCCGGTGCAATAAGAAAAAGATCGGACCATAGGCCCAGTTCAATATGGCTGTTCCAGTTTCCGTTTTCCGGAGAAAAAAATTCGGTAAGGACAGGATTCTTTGACAGAGTAGCAAGTGTCAGAGGCGTTATGAAGTCTTTTGCATGGTCCGTCATTATTACTTTAACCTCCGATCCTTCTTTAACCAACAATCGGATTACCGTAGCAGTTTTGTAGGCTGCAATGCCTCCACATACGCCAATCAATATCTTTTTGCCTGTCAGCATTTTATGCTATACCTTGCTTTTACCAGCTGTCGGATCAGGGTTCCTGTAAAAGATTTTGTTTTCCTCAAGCTCCTGTAAAGCAATCAGTGTCGGCTTTGGAAGACGTTCATAAAACTTGGAAATTTCAATTTGTTCCCTGTTCTCAAATACCTCTTCAAGATTATCCGTATAAGAAGCGAATTCTTCAAGCTTCTTATTAAGTTCCTGCTTCATTTCAACTGAAATCTGATTTGCTCTTCTTGAAACTATTATAACTGTTTCATAAATATTACCAGTATCCTGGGTCATAAGATCCAGATTCCTTGTAACAGTTGTAACCGGGGCGGCTGATTTTCTATAATCCATAAATATTTATTGAATTTTATCCAAATTTTCTACCTTCTCAATTTTGAGATATTTTGCTGTCTCATCATAAATTTTCTTCACCTCTTTTGAATATACGCTTTCGGGATATTCTTCCATAAACGAAAAATAATCATCAAGTGTTGCCTGATATCTTTCTGTTTGTTTGGTAAAATAGCTGTTTTCAGCGTAAAGGAAGAGGGAATTTAGTTTGAGGTACATCATTTCCTCACGGTATTTTGATCCTGAGAATTCTTTGAGGCTGCTTGAAAGCGCTGTAATTGCCGCTTTATATTCTCTCATATCATAATAGAGCCTGGCGCTTAAGTATGACTTTTCCGCCATCCTTTCTTCAAGCAAACCCAAATACTTTTTTGCCTCTTCAACTTTCCCGCTATATTGGAATTTTGTAATAAAAACATTGAAGCCCTCAATGGCATTTCTGCTATTTTCCTGATCCAGCTCAGCTCTCGGGGAAAGATTATAATCGCAAAGTGCACCAAGAAAAGTTGCTTCTTCAGCATTTTTGCCATAGGGATACTGTTCAACAAGCGACTTGAACATGGAGCCTGCCATTTCATACTGCTTCATATTATAATAGCTCTGGGCATAAAGCCAGTTAAGCTCTTCAGCTTCCATTGTGGCCCTGAAACGCGGAATAACCTGACCAAGCAACTCCGAGGCCTTTGCAAACTGTCCCTCTTCGTAGTATTCCCTTGCCCTGGTTTTCTTCAGCTCATAATCAGTACTCTTCAGGAGCTGTTCATACTCACCGCATGAACTCAACACAATTATCCCAAACAGTAAAATATAAAGTCTGTTTTTCATTCCTTAAAATGTTGCGCAAAATTACTGCTTTTTTTTTAATTTAATTTGCTAATGAGAATTATTATCTATTTATTTCTCATAAATCCCTGCCTGATGTAAAATGAAATACTATATAAAGTCAGGTTCTGGAAACAATCCGGGTATATTTAACATGGATAAAAGTATGAGAAATATCATTTACAAATTAGGTATAAATAGGTATCATCTCTAAATGCATAATGCGTAAATTTGTGCAATTTTTTAAAAAACATTAAAATGGATATTTTTGAAAAAATCAAATCTAACAAGGGTTCCCTGGGGCAATATTCAGATATGGCCCATGGTTATTTTGCATTTCCCAAGCTTGAAGGGGAAATAGGGCCAAGGATGAAGTTCAGAGGCAAGGAAGTTCTTACCTGGAGTCTTAACAATTACCTTGGTCTGGCAAATAATCCGGAGGTAAGGAAAGCTGATACAGAATATACTGCACAATTTGGTCTTGCCTACCCTATGGGTGCCAGAATGATGTCGGGACAATCGACAAATCATGAGAGATTTGAGAAGATGGCAGCCGGGTTTGAAATGAAAGAAGATGCTTATCTTCTGAATTTTGGATACCAGGGCATGGTTTCAATAATTGATTCTCTTGTCGACAGGCATGACGTAGTAGTTTATGATTCTGAATCGCACGCCTGCATAATGGATGGACTAAGGCTCCATATGGGTAAGAGGTTTGTCTTTCCGCATAATGATATTGAAAATTGCGAGAAACAGCTTCAGCGGGCCACAAAACTTACAGAGGAATCCGGTGGAGGAATACTTGTAATAACAGAGGGAGTGTTTGGGATGGCAGGTGATCTTGGGAAACTCGACAAAATAGCTGATCTGAAAAAGAAGTACAAATTCCGTTTCCTGGTAGACGATGCTCATGGTTTCGGCACTATGGGTGCAAATGGACGGGGAACCGGCGAGCATTTCGGAGTTCAGGACCAGATTGATATTTATTTTGCCACTTTCGCCAAATCAATGGCAGGTATAGGTGGTTTTGTAGCCAGTACCAGAGAAGTTGTCAATTACTTAAGATATAATTTGCGTTCTCAGATTTATGCCAAATCATTGCCAATGGCAATGACCCTCGGAGCAATAAAAAGGCTGGAACTTATTCAGGCCCATCCCGAATACAGGGAAAAGCTCTGGACAGTTGTTGAAGCTCTTCAGAAAGGATTAAAAGATGCAGGACTCGACCTTGGAAAAACAGCATCTCCCGTTACACCTGTATTTATGAAGGGAGGATTAAACCAGGTTACGCAGCTAATCTATGATCTCAGGGAAAACTATAATATTTTTTGCTCTGTGGTAATTTATCCGGTCGTGCCAAGGGACGTTGTTATGCTTCGGCTTATTCCAACAGCGGCACACTCCCTTGAGGATGTGGGATATACTGTTAGTGTCTTCAAAGAGATTAAAAGGAAGATTGACAATAACGAATATCCTGACGAACTGGCTGATTTTAATAAATAGGTAGTTATTTGAATCACAACCAACAGGAGGCTATCTCAAAAGTCCTTTGTGCACCTTTGTGTTGGACTTTGGGACCTTTGTGGTTAAATATAAATCAATACCACAAAGGATCACCAAGGTAAACATCAAGAACACTAAGGAAGAAAAGTAAGATTATTGTACTTTTGAGACAGCCTCTTTTTTTTTGTATAATCCTGACCAGATTTTCAATTTTAATACATTTTTGAACAAATCCTTTTGAAAACGGTTTATTGAATATTACCGTACAACCCGAATAATAAATTCAATTAAACAATAAGCCATATTTAATGGGAGATACTCTGGCAAATGATCATAATGCGATCTTAAAGGGATATAATATGCTGCTTT
>CAYPKL010000345.1:0-3188 GCA_964411285.1 uncultured Rikenellaceae bacterium | reverse complement strand
CTGCGCTTTTCAGGTGAAAATTTCTGAATCTCATTTTTCAGGTCAGCAGTTATATTTCCATTGTATGTATCGTTGGCATAACAAAGAACCTTTGATGAATCCGGAGCTATCCACCAGAATGTACCTGTAAATGGCTTGGTTCGATGGAAATAAAAATAATCACAGCCGGCAAGCTTAAGTATCTGAGGCATCTGGGAGATATGTCCGAAATTGTCGGGAAGCCAGCCTATATTTGCCATTCTGCCAAAGCGGCTTTGAAAATAACGCTGCCCTAACAGGAATGAACGGGTTATTGCTTCTCCCGACGACAGATTCATATCGCCCTCGGTCCACATTCCTCCGGCCAGTTCAAGTCTCCCTTCCTTAATATATTTTTTTACCTCTTCAAACAAGGGAGGGTCCACCATTTCAACAAAATTATATACGGAGGCCTGGCTCTGTATCATTGTATAATCTGAAAATTCCTTCATAAAAGCTGTAACCTGCCTGAGATTATCATTGCACATCTGCATTGTTTCAGAATAGGTCCATAGCCAGTTCATATCCATATGTGCATGACCGACGACGTGGATGGTATCAGCCATAAGTGCTTTTGAAATTGATTTCCTTTTTTGTCCGTAAATAGATGTAAACGAACTAATTAACAAAATCATTAAGACTAATAATGTGAGATTCTTTTTCATATCTGATAACTATTGATTAGATTATTATTCAGCCGGTATTCCTGTTTACAATAACCACACCGTTTTAAGTGTGAGCTTTTATTTGTCATATTCATGTACAGCTTCGAACATAGCGATTATATTCTCTGGAGGAACATCAGGCAGTATATTATGAACAGTATTGAAAACAAAACCTCCCCCCTTTGAAAAAATTTCAATATTTCTCCGGACATGATCCTTAACCTCTTTGGGAGTGGCTCTGTTTAACACAGACTGAGTATTGACCCCTCCTCCCCAGAATGTAAGTTCATGCCCAAACTCATTTTTCAGACGTTCAGGTTCCATCCCGTGCGCATTGATCTGAACCGGATTAAGAATTTCAAATCCGGCTTCAATCAGCCCCGGAATTAGTTCATATATACCACCGCAGCAATGGAGCATTGTGTGAGCTGAGCTGTTTGCCTTAACATAGTCACACATTATCTTATGCCGTGGTTTAAAGAATTCATCATAAACTTCAGGTGGCATAAATGGGCCGTTATTAGTACCCAGGTCATCCCCGAATTTGATGATCTCAACAATATCACCTACAGAATTACAAATTTTTGAAAGAAAATCCATATGCCGTTCAAGAAGTTTGTCGAGAAGCTTATGTACATTACCAGGATCCAGGAACAGGTCCATAAGAAAATTATCTATCCTTCTCAGAAAAGTTCCCCACTCGAAGAGATTACATCCCACGCCGATAAGAAGAGCTTTTTCAGTTTTGGACCTTTCCTCCACTATTTTCTTCCGCAGGACCTTCCAGAAATCTTTCTCGTTCATGCGGTCATAGGGAGGAAAGCCGAAGCCTCCCCAGCTGACTCTGGACATATCGTAGCTTAGTTTATCATAGTTGGCAGGGTATCCGTCAATATAAGGAAAGATTATCTGGTCGAAAAAAGTTGCTCCGGCAGGCATTTTTCCGATTAGCTCTCCCGTGGGGCCGGGAGCCAGCCAGCAGCCATCCGGTTGCCTTTGGGGATTGAACCATTTCGGATATAATGCAGGAACTCCTTTGATAAGTTCAAGCTGCTGCCAGTAACTATCATAGTTATTAAAATATCTGCCGATATCCAAAACGTCGATTCTGAAAAATTCAAGCAATTCCAATTCAGGTTGTGTTACCTCCTGTACCACATCATAAACGTGATTTTTCAGATTTAATCCCAGGAATTTAATGAGGTTATGATAAGCCACAGCTGATATTCCTGAACTGGGTGTAGCACCAAGATCAACCGGTATCCTGTCTGGTTGTTTATGATTTATTGCTGATAGAATTCTTCCTCTTGAGTTCATAATTAAATAGGTTCTTCAAGCGACTATGAATTTATTAAATTTTTATTAATTTGGTAGGAGGAAACATTTAAATCATATCCCTTTATTCAATAAACTCCGCTTTAAAATGAAAAACAATAAAATCAACCGCCGTTTTTTTGTCAGGAATACTGCGATGACAGCTGCCGGACTTGCGATTGCCGGGAGCAAAGCATTTTCATCAGTGGTCCCGGGAACAAAAAATAAACTGCCAAAATGGAAAGGATTTAACCTTCTCGATATTTTCTCCCCGTATCCTCCAAAGAACCAGGATGGAGGAAAAACTACAGAGGAGGATCTTAAGTGGATGGCTGACTGGGGCTTTGACTTTGTCAGGATTCCAATGGCTTATCCAAGGTACATTTTGTTTGACCCTGCAAAGGATATCACGAAAGATGAAGTTTACAAACTGAATGAAAAAGTCCTGGAAGAGATTGACAACATCATTTATATGGCCAACAAGTACAAGATGCATGTAAGCCTTAACCTTCACCGGGGACCTGGATTCTGCATCAATGCCGGCTTCCATGAACCATTCAACCTGTGGAAGGACAAAGAAGCCCAGGATGCATTTAATTTCCATTGGGCAATGTGGGCGAAACGGTATAAAAACATCTCTCCCGATAAACTAAGTTTTGATCTTCTGAATGAACCGTTATACAAGGAAGACATGAACGATCAGTTTTCGAAAAGCAGTCCGCTGCCTGGTGAATTGTACAGAAAAGTAGCCAAAGGGGCTGCTGATGCAATATGGGCTGTTGATCCCGACCGGATCATTGTGGCCGACGGCAATGGCGGTGGAAGCTATGTAACTCCCGAGCTTATCGACCTGAATCTTGCACAAAGCTGTCGCGGCTACTATCCGCATTATGTTTCACATTATCAGGCTTCATGGGTATGGAAAGATCCGTCACAGGCTCCAAAACCGGTCTGGCCCGGTACTATTGACGGAAAACAATTCGGACGTGAAACATTAGAGGAATTTTACAAACCCTGGATTGAACTCCTGGATAAAGGTGTCGGCGTTCATTGCGGTGAATGCGGATGCTACAGCAAGACCCCTCATGATGTTTTTCTCGCCTGGTTCAGAGATGTAATTGATATTCTGACTTCACATGGCATCGGTTATGCACTCTGGAACTTCAGGGGTTCTTTTGGTATGCTTGACTC
>CAYPKL010000344.1:0-14223 GCA_964411285.1 uncultured Rikenellaceae bacterium | reverse complement strand
TTACCAGGATCTTTTTGAATCGTACGGTTTCATGACTTACTACAAAATGGAAGGCTTTCACCTCGATATTACCAAACCGCTTTCAGAAAGATTCCGAAAAATTGCTACCTGGGTATCTGAAAAACCGGGATATGAATTCCGTCATTTTACATGGAAAGATCAGGAAAAAATTACCATGGATTTTGCAGAAGTATTCAACGAAGCCTGGGCTTCATTTAAGGTTCATTTTGAGCCCCTTGAACCGGAGTATATAAGAGGTGTGCTGCGGAAAGCAAGAGCAATATTAGATGAAGAATTTATCTGGCTTGCATATTTTGAGGGAAAACCGATAGCAATTTATCTGATGTTCCCGGATCTGAATCAGATTCTGAAACACCTGAATGGAAGGCTGGATCCTCTCAGCATTATCAGATTCTTTTGCCTGAAAAGACGCAAAACAATGACCAGGGCAAAAGGTCTTTTAATGGGCGTCATTCCAAAATATCAGGGACTGGGAATTGAATCGGCTTTTATCCTGCATCTCATGAAGGTATTTGAAAAGAAACCGCATTACAGGGAAATTGAATTCTCGTGGGTAGCCGACTTTAATCCCAAAATGAGAAAAATATTTATTTCTGTTGGAAGCGTACCGGTGAAAAATTACATAACTTACAGGTACCTCTTCGACAGGACAAAGGAGTTTAAAAGATACCCTATACCTGAAATTAAATGATCTGATACATGAAGTATGATGCTATAATAATCGGAGCCGGTCTGGGAGGCCTGACGGCAGGCGCAAAGCTTGCCAGAGAGGGTAAAAAAGTGCTGTTGATAGAACAGCACAATAAGCCGGGAGGTTGTGCTACCACATTTAAAAGGGGTGATTTTACAATGGAGGTGGGTTTGCATGAAATGGACGGACCTGCACCTCATGAAATGAAATTTAAAATATTCAGTGAACTTGAAGTTTTCGGAAATGTTGAATTTCTAAGGGTCCCTGAGTTCTACCACTTTATCAACGACCACTATAGAATTACTGTACCTCATGATCCTGCTGAGGCTGTGAAGATTCTCAGTAAGGAGTTCCCGTCGGAGATAAATGGAATAAAAGCATTCTATGATCAGATTCTTACTCCAAAAAAGAAAACTGCTGAAGGTGGTGTTCCGATAGATAAAAGTCTGGGGGAATTTCTCGATTCGATAATCAACAATGAAGATCTCAAACTGGTTCTTCTTGGCAATCTGGGGTATTTCCACGATAATCCGTATTCAATATCATTAACCTATTACTCCGCTGCCCAGGTAAGATATTTTAATAATGGCGCCAGTTTTATAAAAGGTGGTTCTCAAAAGCTATCTGATCATCTTGCAGAATATATCCGAAAGCATGGTGGAGATGTTCTTCTGAATCATCTCGCCACCGGGATGTTACTGGAGAATGATAAACTTACCGGAGTAAGCTATAAAAATAAAAAAGGTACCTCATCTGAAATAATCAAAGCTTATGCTGATGAGATAATTGCCAATACAGCAATTCCTAATCTCATTGAACTATTACCTGAAGAATATGGCAATAAGCTAAAGGAGGGTATTAAAAGCCAAAAGCCAGGAGCATCGTTGCTGACTATCTATTTCGGATTTAAAAATTCTCTTAAAAACATAGGGAACCTTCATTATTCTACTTTTGTATTTCATGATTCAGTGAGAAATCAGGCTGATATCATTAAAAACAATGAAGCAGACTTCCACAGCCGTAGTTTTACATTTGTCGATTATGGTCAGGTTGATTCGGGACTTACCGTTGAAGGAAAGAGTGTCGGAGCTCTTTGTTGTATTGATTACCTGAGCGATTGGGAACACTTATCTGTGGAAAAATACAAAGCCAGGAAAGAAGAAGCTGCAAAAATTTTTATTGAACGGCTTGAAAAACTGTTCCCTGGCTTTTCCAATGAAATTGAGTATTATGAGGTCGCAACCTCAGCTACCGTAAAGAGGTATACTCTCAATACTGGTGGATCTGTTTACGGATTTGCCCAGGTACCGCATAAGCCAGCAATCAACATCTCCAATATGTTTGATAATCTGCATATTGCATCTGCATGGGGAAAAACAGGGGGCGGCTTTTCAGGTGCAATATTCGGGGGTTTTCTCTGCGCAATTAATATTCTCAGGAAAAAAAGGCCAGCTTAAGAAAATATAAGTAATAATTGTATTAAAATCCTGGAATACCAGACTTAGGGTAAACGTCTTATTCTTTTATAAACAGGCCTGTTAATAATTATAGGGACTTGTTCAACGACAGTGTTGGTCGAATCAAGCTGAAGTGCCTTTATTTCAGAAATGCTCAACTTTCGCGCAATAGTGTTTAATGCCAGTATGAAATTTTCCCATTTTGACAACTTATAATCGCTTATCATTATCCTGTCGATTAGGATGAATTTGAAATCACCAGGGAAATTGTGTTTTTTCAGTGAATTATAACTACTTCCGAGAGTTATTTCTCCCGAGTTAACAAGGTCCTCAAGGGCCTCTCTGAAATAAAGATTAATTTTTGGTTCGACTTTAAAGCCAATGTGAAAATCTATTCTTATAAGGATTCCCGGAATCACATGTTCAACTTCGTATTCAAAACGGTTCGGATCATCGACTCTGTCAACATGTAACAGCCAGTAGGTCTCTGCTCTTTTGGGCTGTTTTTGAAATATCGAAAAAATCACCTTCGATTCTACCTGTTCCTTATTATTGGCTTTAATAAGATATACAAGATTTGTAGCTGTTTTCGGGACGGATTTATCCTTTGTCAGATCAGTAATTACCGGAAGATAGTCTGCAATTCTTGAAAAAGTTATATGCCTGTTCTTTATCTTCCGTCCGAAATACCAGCCAAGCATTACTAATAAGTAGACTAATGCCAGCAAGAGGGTAAACCAGCCTCCGTATCTGAATTTATGAAGATTGGCAATAAGAAAACTTCCTTCAATAGTGAGAAAAACAATAAGTATTAACAGCACATATTTGCGTGAAGCTTTTCTTTGAAACAGGTAATATGACAATAGCAGGGTTGTCATAATCATCGTAATTGTAATCGCCAGACCATAAGCTGCCTCCATATTGGAAGATTCCTTGAAAGCAATGACTACCAGGCTGCACATTATCCACAGGAACCAGTTTACAAAGGGGAGGTAGACCTGACCTTTTACACTTGTGGGATATAAGATCCTGATTTTAGGCCAGAAATTAAGGGATACAGCTTCACTCAGAAGTGTGAATGAACCCGTTATCAGAGCCTGACTGGCTATGATAGCAGCAGCAGTTGAGATCAGTATGCCCGGAAGAAGGAACCATTCCGGTATTATAGAAAAGAAAGGATTGATATTTTCTCCGGCTGTCTGATTTAGTAAAAGCCAGGCTCCCTGTCCAAAATAGTTTAAAAGAAGCATAGTTTTAACAAATATCCATGAGACTCTGATATTAGATCTGCCGCAGTGTCCTAGATCTGAATACAATGCTTCTGCTCCTGTTGTACAAAGGAACACCGCACCGAGTAAAATAAATCCCGAGGGGTAACCGGTAAGAAATTTTATTGCATATACGGGATTAACAGCTTTGAAGATTTCAGGATGGTTAATTAGTTGTGCAGTTCCTGTCGTTCCAAGCATAAGAAACCAAATAACCATTAACGGACCAAATGCCGCTCCTACTAATTTTGTTCCGAACTGCTGTATAAAAAAGAGCAATGCAAATATTATCAGAACAACCTGGACCACAGGTATCTCAGGATTAAAAAGCTTCAATCCCTCGATAGATGAAGTGACTGTAATAGATGGAGTAATAACTCCATCAGCAAGCAGGGCAGCTCCTCCGATCATGGTGAGTATTGCTGCCCAGGACGATTTCTTTCTGATCAGGGCAAAAAGCGCAAAAATACCTCCTTCACCTTTGTTATCAGCATTAAGCGTAATAATAATGTACTTGACTGTAGTTTGGAGGGTTAATGTCCAGAAAATACATGACAGTGATCCGTAAATCAGCAGTTCATTAAAATTATCAGCACCTCCTGATACGATCGCTTTCATAGTGTATAAAGGACTAGTCCCAAGATCCCCGTATACTATTCCAAGCGTTATAACAAGTCCGGCCAGAGACAGTTTATTAATATCCGAATTGCCTGAATTACCTTTCATAAAGATCCATGGTAATTGGTTTCCATCCGTTTTATTCTCTTATGTGAAGGCTGATCTATAAGGATCGGGACCTGCTCAATTATTGTATTTGTCGAATCAAGCTGAAGGGCTTTTATATCAGTAATGCTCAGTTTTCCGGCTATACTGTTAAGAGTAAGAATGAAATTTTCCCAGTTCGTCAACTTGAAGTCACGCGGCATTATCCGTTCAATCAGAATATATTTGAAATCACCTGGTAAATCATTTTTTTTCAATGAATCGTATCCGCTTTCAAGCTTAATCTCTCCTGATCCGACAAGATCTTCAACGACCTCCCTGAAATACAGATTAATACTTGGTTCCACCTTAAATCCGATATGGAAATCAACCCGTATCAGGATCCCGGGTATTACCTGAGTTACATGATAGTCGAATTGATTTGGGTCAGTCACTCTGTCAATATGAAGTAACCAGTAGGTATCTGCCCTTTTAGGTTGTTTATTAAAGATAGAATAGATGACCTTGGATTCCACCTGATCCTTTCTGTTAGCCCGGATAATGTAAACCAGGTTCGTCGAAGTTTTAGGCACAGAGTCATCATTTACCAGATCCTTAAAAAGATCAGTATATTTATTCAGGTTTGCAAAGGTAATATACCTGTATTTTATTTTTCTGCCGAAGTACCAGCCAAACATTACAAGTACATATATGGATGCAAGCAAAAGGGTAAACCAACCTCCATTCATGAATTTGTAAAGGTTAGCAATCAGGAAACTACCTTCAATTGTAAGATAAATCATCAGAAGCAACAGTATCAGCCTGTGATTTACCCCTTTCTGTAAGAGGTAATATGACAGGAGGCAGGTTGTCATTAATTCTGTTATCGTTATTGCCAGACCGTAAGCTGCATTCATATTGTCAGATTCCTTAAAGAATAATACAACAAGAGTGCAGGCAAACCATAGAACATAGTTTACGAATGGCAAATATACCTGGCCCCTGATAAAAGTCGGATGCAAAATCCTGATTCTTGGCCAGAAATTTAACGAAACAGCTTCGCTGATCAGGGTAAATGACCCGCTGATAATTGCCTGACTAGCAATTACAGCAGCTGCTGTTGCAATCAGAATCCCCGGGAGCAACAACCACTCAGGCATTATTTCAAAAAAAGGATTTATATCTGACCCCGGCTTGTAATTTAAAATCAGAAATGCTCCCTGTCCAAAATAATTAAGGAGCAGGCATATTTTCACATAAATCCATGACACTCTGATGTTTCCTCTGCCACAATGCCCAAGATCAGCATACAAAGCCTCCGCTCCTGTAGTACAAAGGAACACCGCTCCCAGAAGAATAAATCCTCCGGGAAATTCTGAAAGAAACCTGAAAGCATAGACAGGATTAACAACCTGAAGTATGAACGGATGCAATACAATCTGTGATAATCCAAGAATGCCGAGCATCGTAAACCAAACCATCATTATCGGACCAAATGAACTTCCGATTAGGTTTGTTCCGAATTGCTGAATAAAGAAAAGTGCAGCAATTATAATAAGCACTATAGGCACAACAGGGATACCCGGATTAACAAGCCTTAGTCCCTCAATGGCAGAAGTAACAGTAATAGATGGAGTTATGACTCCGTCGGCCAGTAATGCCCCGCCGCCGATCATTGTAAGTACTGCTGCCCAGGTAGATTTTTTCCTCATCAGGGCAAAAAGTGCAAATATCCCCCCTTCCCCGTTATTATCAGCACGCAGAGTTATAACAACATACTTAATTGTAGTTGATAAAGTAAGTGTCCAGAATATACAGGATAAGGATCCGTAAATCAGTAATTCGCTGAAATTTTCTCCGCCTCCGGTAAGGATAGCCCGCATAGTGTATAATGGACTGGTACCCAGATCTCCGAATACAATGCCCATTGTTACAATCACACCAGCTAAGGAAATCTTTTTAATATCTATGTGATTTTCAGCCTTTTTCATAGATTTTTATTAATACCGAAAGGAACCAGGTTATTTGGAGCCGGCAAATTTAATAATTATTAAATTTAAGGATTCTTTATACATAATTATTTTATGCCCCGGAAATTATTAATTCTGACCGTTATAATCTTCAGTGAATTCAGTGCCTACTCCCAGAATCCTGAAAATCAGCCGGACAAAATATCCCTCCTGTTCATGGGTGATATTATGGGACATGACGAACAAATCTTGTCGGCTGAAAACAAGGAGACTAATACTTTCAACTATGATGAGGTTTTTAAATATATCAGGGAGGAAATTTCAGAAGCCGACATAGCTATAGCCAACTTTGAAGTAACATTGGCCGGACCTCCCTACAAAGGTTATCCAACATTCAGCTCTCCCGCGGAACTTGCAGTTGCCTGTAGAGATGCAGGAATCGATTTTTTTGTAACAGCAAATAACCATGCTGCTGACAGGGGGAAAATGGGGATTATTTCTACTTTAAACAAGCTCGACAGTCTGAAAATACCTCATACAGGTACTTTCTCTGATAAATCCGGAAGGGATTCCCTTTACCCGTTGATAATTAATAAAAACGGAAAGTCGTTAGCCCTGCTTAATTATACATACGGAACAAATGGGATTAATGTTCCCCGGCCTGCAATAGTAAACATGCTCGATAAAGAGCTTATTGCAGCTGATATTGATAAAGCAAAAGAAAAAAATCCCGATTTAATAATATTGTTCCTGCACTGGGGGACAGAATATGACACCATTCCCTCAAACAGCCAGAGTGATCTCGCTGAATACTTTTTCAGCTGCGGAGCTGACCTGATTATCGGATCGCATCCTCATGTCATGCAAAAAATGATCTGGACAAAGAGAAATGGGGAGCAAAAAGACAAGGTGATGGTTTATTCTCTTGGTAACTTCGTCTCAAACCAGCGAAAATCAAAAACTGATGGGGGGGCTATGGTAAGGATTGAGCTGGAACAACAAAATGATTCACTTTACGTAACAAACGCAGGGTATTATCTCACGTGGGTCTTTACGCCAATTGAAAAATACAGGAAAAGGTTCTATATTCTCCCATGTTCAAAATTTGAAAACAATCCTGAATTTTTTAGCAACACGGCTGATTACAAAAAAATGAATACATTCATAACAAACTCAAGGAAATTTCTTTTTAATCAGAATATTAATTTCAATGAATTCATATATTCATCGAATACCTGGACTCGCTGAAATCAAATGGTTTACAATATTGGAATCATTCCCAGGAGGTATGGCAGTGAAGGGATTCAGCAGGATAAGACTTAAACCTGTTGAATAATGCAGCAACCTTGTTCCATGAGGAATGATATATTTCTAAGCAACACACTTCGGATTTCAGGTTTTCAAGCCTTTGTCCTATTCTTTCATTAATTGGCTTTAAATTACTAAATTTGCAGAAAATAATTCCGAATAAATGAATTACGATTATAACACTCAACGCAAAAGGATGGCTTTACCTGAGTACGGCAGGAATGTCCAGAAGATGGTTGATCATATAAAAACTATTGAAGACAGGGATGAAAGAAACCGGGCTGCCAAAACTATAATTCAGATTATGGGGAACCTGAATCCCCAGATACGCGATATAGGTGATTTCAAGCATAAGTTATGGGATCATCTTGCTCTTATTGCAGATTTTAATCTTGATATAGATGGTCCATTCCCTTTTCCTGAACCATCTAAATTCAAAGAAAAACCAAAACAGATCCCTTACAGACAGGGTGATATAAGATACCTGCATTATGGCAGGATCATTGAATTAATGATAAGAGCTGCTTCTGAAATGGAAGATGGTGAAGAAAAGGAATATCTTACAAATCTGATTGTCAATCAGATGAAAAAATCCTACATTACATGGAATCGTGGACAGGTAAGTGATGAGGTGATAATTGGCGATATGAAACTGCTGTCAGGAGGAAAATTAAAGATGACAGACGTGGTTAAAATACTTGAAGTAAAAGAACTTATTCCTCCTGTTAAAAAGAAACCGCAGTTAAGCAGGCCTCATAATAAACAGCAGAATAAGCAATTCGTTAAGAAAAAAGGGTACGTCAGGCATTAATGAGTAGTTTTATTGTTCAGGGTGGCAAATCACTCAAAGGAGAGATTATTCCTCAGGGTGCAAAAAATGAAGCTCTGCAGGTTATTTGTGCAACTTTACTAACCCCGGAAAAAATTACCATTCAGAATATTCCGGATATCAATGATGTAAATAAGCTTATTGAATTGCTTGGATCGCTTGGTGTCAGGATAGTCCGGAAAGCAAAAGACATAATCAGCTTTGAAGCCACAGATATCGATCTTAATTATCTTCAAACAGCAGAATTCAGAGCACAGAGCGCCAGCCTGAGAGGCTCAATAATGATTGTGGGACCCTTGCTTGCCAGGTTTGGCAGAGCATATATTCCAAAACCCGGAGGAGATAAAATAGGCCGGCGCAGAGTAGATACTCATTTTACGGGTTTTCATAAACTGGGAGCCAGATTTGAATTCGATACCAGTGATCCATTTTTTAAGGTTGAAGCGCCAACACTTGCAGGAGCATATATTCATCTTGACGAAGCTTCAGTGACCGGGACTGCAAATATTATTATGGCAGCAGTTCTGGCCAGGGGACGTACCACAATTTATAATGCCGCCTGCGAACCCTATATCCAGCAGTTATGCAGGATGCTTATCTCAATGGGAGCCAGAATAGATGGAATAGGCTCTAACCTTTTATATATCGACGGTGTTAAAGAAATGGGCGGATGTAAGCACACCATCCTTCCCGATATGATTGAGATAGGTTCCTTTATTGGTCTTGCCGCCATGACCGGATCAGAAATTACAATTAAAAATGTCTCCTACGAGAATCTGGGAATAATTCCTGACTCCTTCAGGAGGCTAGGTATTAATTTTGAAAGAAAATCAGATGATATTTTTATCCCCTGCCAGGAACATTATGAGATTGAAACATTCATCGACGGGTCAATCATGACAATTGCCGATGCAATATGGCCGGGGTTGACTCCTGATCTGCTTAGTATTTTTCTGGTTACAGCAACACAGGCAAAAGGTGCTGTTTTGATTCACCAGAAAATGTTTGAAAGCCGTCTCTTTTTCGTCGACAAACTGATTGATATGGGTGCTCAGATCATCTTATGTGATCCACACAGAGCTACAGTAATAGGGCTCGATAAGTTGATCAGGTTAAGGGGCACCACCATGTCATCCCCCGACATCAGGGCGGGTGTGGCCCTTCTTATTGCAGCCTTATCTGCCGATGGTAAAAGTGTCATTCACAACATTGAGCAGATCGACCGTGGTTATCAGAATATCGACTCAAGGCTGAATGCAATCGGTGCGGATATACAGAGGGTATAAAGGCACAAGGACACAATGAACAACGATTCTTCCATTTGAGCTCTTGAATCGTTGTACCGTTATGTCAATTTGTCAATTCTATCATATTGGCAGAAATTTTGTTAGTTCAGGTAATAACTATTAGAAAATTTTCAAGTGATGGTAAAGAAAAAAACAGCTGAAACGGAGAACAACAAATGGAATGACCATACTGAATCAATTGACAATAAAGAAAATAAGGATAAGGTTGTCGGTAACACGGAGGACTTACCGGAAGATCAAAAAGAGAAAATATCCGGAGAGCACTTTGAAAATCCTGAGGGACAATCAAAATCGGGCTCTGACAAAGATGTAGCAAAAGAGAGGGTGTTTGAAGAAAAACTGGCAGAGATGCAGGATAAATATCTTCGCCTTTCAGCGGAATTTGATAATTACAGAAAGAGAACCCTCAAAGAGAAAATGGAAATCTCCAGATATGCAGGAGAGGAACTCCTGAAAAACATTTTACCGATAATGGATGATTTTGACAGAGCGTTAAAGCACATGGATACTGCATCAGACTGCAAAAGTGTGAAAGAAGGGATCGATCTTATATATGCCAAGCTCTCAGAATTCCTTAAACAGCAGGATATAAAGGAGATTGAATCTATGAATTGTGATTTTAATGTTGACCTTCATGATGCCGTTGCAAAAATTACTGCACCTGAGGAAGACAAGAAAGGTAAAATTGTTGATGTGGTCCTGAAAGGCTATTACCTGAAGGACAAGGTGATCAGACATTCGAAAGTGGTTATAGGTGAATAGAATACAGAGATTCTTAATAGGATTAAGTTAAAGTAACAGAGTCCAAATTCATGAAGGATGGAAAAGAGAGATTATTATGAAGTGCTTGGTGTTTCCAGAGGGGCTACAAAAGAGGAGATCAAGAAGGCTTACAGGAAGCAGGCCTTAAAATACCATCCTGATAAAAATCCGGGTGACAAGAAAGCGGAAGAAAATTTCAAGGAGGCAGCATCAGCCTATGAAATATTGAGTAACGAGGAAAAACGTGCACGGTACGACAGGTTTGGACATGAAGGTCTTGGAGGAGGCGCCGGAAACGGATTTGGCGGAGCCGGAATGACAGTGGAAGATATCTTTTCCTCATTCGGTGATATTTTTGGTGATGCTTTCGGGGGTTTTGGAGGATTTAGCAGCTCCAGACGAGGCAGTGGCAGAAGGGTAAATAAAGGAAGCAACCTGAGGGTAAAAGTCAAGCTTACTCTAAATGAGATCGCCTCCGGAACCGAGAAAAAAATCAAAGTAAACAAATATGATACCTGCGATTCGTGCGGAGGCACGGGTGCAGCCGATCAGAACAGTATGTCGACATGTTCCACCTGCCGCGGTTCAGGCCACGTAACACGTGTTACCAATACTATGCTTGGACAGATGCAGACTACCTCAGTATGTCCTTCCTGCGGTGGTGAAGGTAAAACCATTACAAAAAAGTGCTCAGTCTGCTATGGTGAAGGGATAGTTCAGAAAGAGGATATTATTAAAATAAACATCCCTGCCGGAGTTGGTAAAGGAATGCAGATGACTGTAAACGGTAAAGGAAATGCTGCAAGACGCGGCGGAATCAATGGCGACCTGCTTGTTGTTATAGATGAGGAGGACCACCCTGATCTGATAAGGGAAGGAAACGATCTCATCTACAATCTTTTTATCAGCATTCCGGATGCAATTCTCGGATCGCATGTTGAGGTTCCTACGGTAGATAGTAATGTTAAAATAAAAATTGAACCCGGGACCCAGCCGGGGAGAATACTTCGCTTAAGAGGTAAAGGGCTTCCTGAAGTAAATGGGTACGGAAGAGGCGATCTGCTTGTTAATGTAAATGTCTGGATTCCAAAAGGTCTTACAAAAGAAGAGACAAAGATCATAGAGAAATTCAAAGATACTGATTCATTTGCACCACATCCCGATAAGGACGATAAAGGGTTCTTCGAAAGAATGAAAGGGTATTTTCAATAAGAAATGCACTTATTCGCTCCTAAATCCCCTTTGTGCTTCACATAGAGGGGAATTATTTTTCTGATAATTAGCTGATCCACCCACTTCACAAAGCATAGAAAGAGTCTCCTGATTAATCGTATATGAATTCAGGCAGCAACTTCCCGAATCTCCTTCCGGGGAATGGTTCTGTTTTTTACCAATAAGGAAAATTAAATATGCGGGTTTATGATTCCATTGATTTTTATATATTTACACTTCTTTTTAATAAAAATAAAAACCTCATATGGCCCTTTTTGAAGCAAAGAATATCATCAAACAATATGGAACACAGCTGGCACTAGATAATGTAAGCATCTCTGTTCCTGAACAGTGCATTTTCGGACTGCTGGGACCAAACGGAGCCGGAAAAACCACTCTGATCAGAATTATCAATCAGATCACCGGTCCTGATTCCGGAGAATTATTCCTCAATGGCAAAAGACTGAAACCGGAGGATGTAATGTCTATCGGTTACCTGCCCGAAGAGAGAGGACTATACAAAAAAATGAAAGTAGGAGAACAGGCTTTGTATTTTGCTCAGCTTAAGGGTCTTACAAAAGCCGAGGCGTTGAAGAGACTGAGACACTGGTTTAAAAAACTCGATATCACCGACTGGTGGGGTAAAAAAGTAGAGGAATTGTCAAAAGGAATGCAGCAAAAAGTCCAGTTCGTAATAACAGTCCTTCATGAACCTAAGCTGATTATTTTTGATGAACCATTTACAGGATTTGATCCGGTTAATACAAATACAATTAAAAACGAAATCCTATATCTCAGGGAAAGAGGAGCCACAATTATATTTTCGACTCACAACATGGAATCAGTCGAGGAACTTTGCGATAACATTACCCTCATCGATAAAGCCAAAACCATTCTTGAGGGAAGTGTAGATGAAATCCGCAGGCAATGGGCTGCAAATGAGTATGAAATTACTTTTGACGGGAATTCATCTCTTGAAAGCAATGACCAGATTACTATTCTGAACAGGCAGTCTGAAAATAATAAAAACATGTTCAGGTTTAAAACTACCGGAAAAGTAAATACAAATGATATCCTCATGACAGCAGCCAGATCCGGACAAATCATTTCATTCAACCCTGCCTTACCCTCAATGAATGAGATCTTCATAAGGGTGATTGAAGCAAGGAATTAAAGCCGGATCATTAATACATCATTTAATATTCTAAATATGAATAAGATATCGATTATAATAAAAAGAGAATATCTGACCAGGGTCAGAAAAAAATCATTTATTATAATGACTATTCTCGCCCCTGTTTTAATGGCTGCGCTAATAGTTGTGCCTACATTGGTAATGATGAATCAGGATCAGGATTATAAAAAAATTGCAGTTATCGAGGAAGGGTCATCCCTCTTCAGGGATGTTATCAAAAACACAAAGAATCTTGAGTTTGTCTATCTTGAAAATGGGAAACTTGCTGACTTGAAAAATTCTTTTGAGAAAGCAGGTTACTATGGAATACTTTATATTTCACCTGAGGTGGTAACAGTGCCAAATGCAATTCAGATCATCTCGAAAAAACAACCTCCGATCGGACTTCTGGATCATGTCGAAAGATCACTTGAAAAGGAGATTGAAAAGCAGAAGCTTATGTCGTATAAGATCGAAAACCTTGATGAGATCATGAAGAATGTCGAAACTAAAATCTCAATACAGACAAAAAATATTGATGATTCGGGGAATGTAAAGGAAACAAGTACAGGGATTGCAATGGCTCTGGCATATATCGGAGGCTTCCTGATGTATATGCTTGTTTTTATGTTTGGTTCTCAGGTTATGCGGGGTGTAATTGAAGAAAAAACAAGCAGGGTTGTTGAAGTTATTGTTTCATCAGTTAAGCCTGTACAGCTGATGATGGGTAAAATTATCGGGATAGCTCTTGTCGGACTTACCCAGTTCCTGATCTGGATCTTTCTCACAATTGCTGTTGCCGGTGTTATCAGATCCACTGTACTAAAAAAGTCAGATATGACCGAGGCGACCCAGGACGTTACAAAGAACCTCATGACCGGTGACCAGAATGTCGAATCTGTTATGCAGACTACTGAAATGACTTCAGGAATGGCAGAGTTTTCAAAAATGTTCGAAAGTGCCATGAACCAGCCATGGGGATTAATAATCATCTGTTTCGTTTTTTATTTTATTACGGGTTACCTTCTGTATGCCTCAATCTTTGCTGCAATCGGATCGGCTGTAGATAATGAGACCGAGACCCAGCAGTTTATGCTGCCTGTTACGATCCCCATAATTCTTGGACTTATGGTTGCAATGGGCACAATGCAGAATCCGGAAAGTTCACTCTCATTCTGGTGCTCTATGATTCCTCTTACCTCCCCTATCGTTATGATTGCAAGGATCCCTTTCGGAGTACCGTACTGGCAGATAGCTGTTTCAATGGTACTGATGGTAATTACATTTATCGCATTTGTCTGGATGGCCGCCAAGGTTTATCGGACCGGCATCCTTATGTACGGTAAAAAGACCTCGTGGAAAGAGATGTGGAAATGGCTGAGGTACTCAGGATAATACAAGGTGAAAGAAGAAAGGGAACGTGGTTAATCCATAATATGATATATGTCAAAGATTCTTGTTATAGATGATGAACGGGCAATCCGAAACACTCTTAAAGAGGTTCTGGAATATGAGAAACTTG
>CAYPKL010000343.1:0-5723 GCA_964411285.1 uncultured Rikenellaceae bacterium | reverse complement strand
TGTGCAAGAGTCAGATAATTAATTTCAGACCCGACGTTATTATTCTGATTGATTACCCCGGATTTAACCTTCGGATAGCCGGATTTGCCAGGAAATCGGGATTCACGACTTTTTATTATATATCTCCTAAACTCTGGGCATGGAATGAAAACAGGGTAAAAAAGGTAAGGAAATATGTCGACAGGATGTACATTATCTTTCCTTTTGAAGTAGGTTTTTACAAAAAACACAATATCGATCCGGTCTATTGCGGCAACCCTCTCCTTGATGAAACAGAGAGAAGGTTATCTTCCTTTCCGGAAAAACATGAAATAAAAGAGTCGCTGGGCCTGGAAGACAGAAAAGTAGTTGCCCTTCTGGCAGGAAGCAGAAGAAGCGAAGTCAAAAAGGTGCTTCCTGAAATGATAAAGATATTGCCATTATTTCCTGATTATCAGTTTGTGTTGGCCGGGGTGAAAAATATACCGGATAATCTTTATCAGGATATTATAAAAGGTTCCTCACTGAAACTTATTAAAGAAAAGACTTATGAATTACTCTATATATCAGATGCAGCTCTTGTCACGTCAGGTACTGCCACACTGGAAACAGCCCTGTTTAATGTTCCTCAGGTAGTTTGCTATAAGGGAGATTTCTTTTCGATGCTGATTGCATGGATGGTTATAAAGGTTAAATATATTTCTCTTGTCAATCTTATTTCCGGTGATGAGGTTGTTAAGGAACTTGTGCAGTATTCCCTGAATAAAAAAAATCTGGTAAGGGAACTAGGCTATGTTCTGACCGGCGGTTCAGGAAGGCAAAAAATGCTTGAAGGATATAGGACTCTCAGAAATATTTTGGGTCCCTCCGGAGCTTCAGCAAGAGTAGCAGAAGATATGTTAAAAACTCTGAAGCGGATGAATAAGGGAGTGGGAGAAGGGGATAAGAGGTGAATGGGAGAGGAGTATAGATGTTCAGGAAACTGATTTTAATACAATTAATTCTGTTTTTAATTTCCGGGTACATTTCCGGACAGGTAAAAGTGCGCCTTTTCGCTGCCAGACCATTGAATCTGGCGGTGGTTTCAGTAAAGGAAGGAAAGTTCAGCCTTGATTCGTATGATGATAAACCCATGTTTCTTTCAAAAGGAGAATCTGCCGTTTTTGCATTTTACAATGGTAGAGTGGCCATAAAATCAAATAGCTCAATAAGTTTTGCATGCGATTCAATTATAATGAAAGGGATGACAGGAAACGATTTCTTTTCTGTCAGGATTAATGGAAATTCGAATGTGGAACAATCTTATACCGGTGATCTTCAATGTTATTCTGATCTTGGCTATCTGGTTTTGATCAATACATGCAGTATAGATCAATACATAGCAGGAGTAGTTAAAGCTGAAGGAGGTACGGGAAGAAACATCGAATATATTAAAACGCAGGCTGTTCTTGCAAGAACGTACATGTACAGGTATTTTGACAGACACTTAATCGACAGGTACAATCTTTGTGATGATACACATTGCCAGGCTTTTATGGGAATAACCCCAAATCATATGATTAATAAGGCTGTTCATGAAACAAGTGGACTGGTAGTTATTGGAAGTGACGGTAACCTTATTATGTCGGCTTTTCATTCAAATTGCGGCGGAGAAACTGTTTCTTCAGAGAATGTTTGGCTCTCGGGTCAGCCATATCTTAAAAAGGTTGTTGATCCCTTCTGTTCGGCTTCACCAAATTCCCGGTGGAGTAAAAGGATCCCGGTCAGGGAATGGGAAAGTTATCTGAATAATTCAGGATATTCCCGTCATGGTGATGCCCATCCCGATTTTAATTTCTCCCAGATAACACGGCAAAAAGATTATAGAAAAGGATCATTTTCAATGCCTTTAATAAAAATAAGAGATGATTTTAAGCTTAAATCGACTTTCTTTTCGGTTTTTACCGATGGCAATTCAGTAATTTTAAAAGGAAGGGGATACGGGCATGGGGTTGGTCTTTGTCAGGAAGGAGCCATGGTTATGGCATCGAAAGGATATAGTTATAAAAAGATCCTGAGTTACTATTTTTCCGGAATAATTATTTCAGATATAAAAAGCGCCCGGAAATAACCAGTCTCAAACCGGCCTGAATCGGGCACTATTTCATATGCCCGATTTTGTATTTAAAGGAGGAATCAGATTTCCGGCTTTTGAAAATGGAAATTTTCAAAATAGCTTATTAATCTCCGGAATATATTTTTATAAAGCGCAAAATAGAGCAATAGAGCTTCAATCCATATAACCAGAATATTAAACCAATAAGTGCCGGCTGTCAAATTAAAAATTTGTTTATAAGGGGCATAGAAATGAGCTCTGCCCCACCTGGATGTTGGTTTCATATACCCCGGATCAAGTTTCTGAACAATCTTACCCGGTAAAAGATAAGTCTTGTCAATATTCTCAATATCAAGGACGAGTTTGACAAGCTGCTTGTTTTCGCTTTCATTACGGATCGCCAGCAATTTGTTTTTGCCAATCTGGTTCTCAAGTGAATTATAAAGTGCATCCTTATCTGAAACAGCTTTCTTTTTTAATTCCGAAAAATGGTTTTTGAGGAGATCCAGATAACCTGCCGTTCTTTTTTTAACACCTGAACTGAACCTTTCAATTGACAGCGAATCTTTCCATTTGCCGGTTTCAATTTTTGAAATTTCCGACAGCTCCCCGATATGATAATTTAACCTTTTAAATCCATCTGAGACATTCTTTCTGTAATCTGCACTATCCCTGTAGATATCGCAGATACGGAGCTCAATGTTCAACTGGTCGACAAGAAATGAAGAGTAATAATAGTTTTGACTCTCGTTCATATTGTAGCGGAAGAAATTTCTTTCATAATCATTGTCTTTAAACTGTTTTACTGCCAGAGCTTCAAACGACCACCTGGCGGTCATAAGGTCTCCGATAACTGGGACATATTCATGAGCCGAATAACTGCAGATATGGAGCTTATCAAATTTAACAAGTACTCCGCTGAATAAAAGTTGGGGAATAATTATAAAGGGTATGATAATATAAATCAAAATCACCGAGCTGAATGCTGAAGAAATGTTCAATCCCAACATGTTGGCAAAACAGGATGTAGTGAAAAGGACAAACCAGTAACTTAAAGTCATTCCATTAATTTCCAGGATTGCATTTCCTATAAGAACAAAAGAGATCGACTGGATTGCTGAAAGGAGGAACATTGTCATAATCTTGGCATTCAGGTAGCTGAACCAGCTGAGATTAAGGAAAGCCTCACGTTTCAGGATTTTCCTGTCTTTGACGATTTCCTCCGAACTGAGCATCAATCCGAAAAATAAGGATGTTATAATGCACATAAAAAGATAAGCGGGAATATTATCATTTTCACTGAACATATATGTATTTCCTGTGGAAGACCTGGTAAAATAACCCAGAAAAAAAGCAAGCACCGGAGGACCAAGAAGGCTGATCAGAATGTATTGTCTGTTAGCAAGTTTTGATAGTATGTCGCGCATAAAAAATATTCCCGACTGCTTAAATAATCCTGGTGTGCTGAAGTTGTTTGCCGGAAGCTTTTGCTTTCCGCCTATTTCTTTCTGAATTTCTGCACTGGCTTTTTTATTGAATTTTTCGGCCCATTCACCGGAAGTTACTCTCCTTGTCCGGGTTGCCCTGCCATGTTCATCGACTACTTTAGCTTCAATAATCTGAAGTATCTGATCGGGATTTACATTCCCGCATTTTACACATTGATCCTCCCGGGGATTGGCATGATTGGTCATTGTTTTAAACCAGACAATTGCCTCTGTGGGATTACCGAAGTAAATCTGATATCCGCCTTTGTCAATGATCATTATTTTGTCGAACATCTTGTAAATATCGGATGACGGCTGATGAATATTAATAATGACCAGTTTCCCTTTATGTGTCTGTTCCTTAAGAAGATTCATTACAATTTCCGAATCGACTGATGATAGTCCGGATGTTGGTTCATCTACAAACAATATATTTGGCTCGCGTAAAAGTTCAAGGGCAATATTTACTCTTTTCCGCTGTCCTCCGCTAATGATCTTTTTCAAAGGATTTCCAACCTTTAGATCACTGATCTCTTCAAGGTCAAAATCAATCAGTATTTTGTTTACAACCTCTGTTAATTTACTTTCAGACAGGTTATTAAGGCATAGCTTTGCATTAAAATAGACATTCTGATAAACTGTCAGTTCCTCGATTAAAAGGTCATCCTGAGGAACGAACCCTATAACTCCATTGAGGCTTTTCTTCTCAATGTCATCATAAAGGCTATAACCGTTTATCAGTACTGTACCATACTGCGGCTTCAGAGTGCCGTTAAGAATGCTAAGTGTTGTGGATTTGCCAACTCCGCTTCCCCCGAGGATCCCGATTAATTTCCCTTCCTCCCCGTGAAAGTTAAGATTATGGATCCCGTTGCTGCTATTCCTGAATTTAAACGATACATCCCTGGCATCAAGAGATATCTTAAATTTGTAGGTGACTTCAGAAACCATGCTGCTTATTTCTGAGTAATATATTGGCCTTAACCCGGTACCTCGCAGCACCGACCCATGATCGAAAATACAGGTCTGGCCGGAAAAAATATTTTGCCCGTTCAGATAAAGATCATCATCCCCTTTATACCTGAGTATATAAGTGTTTGTACTTGGGATATGGAGAAAAGCTATATTTCCACTCAGATTTTCGTCATAAACGTGCTTGATATCATCAGTTTCTGACCCTCTAATGCTGCTAATAAGAAGGAGCTTTTTTTTATCCTTTACATCGTGAAGGTCATTAATTATAAAGTCCCTGATAGCTTCATATTCTGCAACAGGTATATTAAAAGCGTATGCAACTGTATTTATAAAGTCAAGTTCGTTCTCAGTAATTTCCTCACCAAACGATACAAAATCAATCAACTGCACCAGGATATAGATTTTTTGTCTTTGCTGCAATTCTTTGTTAATCTTTTCACAGATATCAAGTATTTTCATTGCATTGAGTGAAACATGCTTTCGCTCCCTGAGAGTTCCTTTTTCGAGGTGCTCCGAATTGTAAAATTCAAGATATTCTTCAAACAGATCCATGTATCTTTTAACCAGTTCAAAGCCCAGCTGACGGGAAAGAAACGATTTCACCACATCCTTTTCCCGGCTTGTGATTACAGTTTCGTCATGACTATCGCTGATAAGCGCGAAAAGCCTGACTAATGCTTCAATTACCGTTTCACTCATTAAAATAATCTGGTTAATTCCGGTCGGAAATAAAATACATCCTGTTGATCCTGAAAAATCCTGATAAAGCTTATATTTGTCTAAAACATTTCAAGTTAAGATTTTATACTTACATAGAAAAATATTTTTAAGCAGACTCTGTAAAAAGAAAATCAGCCTCAACGGGCTTTGTAATTTCAATTATTTTAACATGAACTGACAATTATATGAAGGAATCCGGAACAATTTTGGATTATAACGGGTTTGTTGATCATAAGAAAATAGACCATCTCCTAAAAAAACTGAAAAAAGAAAAGGATTTTCTATCCCTGCATAAAACCACAGGTAAACGTTTGTACGCAATTATTGTGGAATGCCTTGAAAATATTGCACGGCATTCTTTAAAAGAGAATCCGAATGATAAAAAATCAATTCCATTTGTTTCGGTAATTATTCAAAACGACAAAATTATTGTCCAAAGCGGCAATCCTGTATATGAAAGTAAAACA
>CAYPKL010000342.1:0-5820 GCA_964411285.1 uncultured Rikenellaceae bacterium | reverse complement strand
ATTTTCATCCATTCATGTACCACTGATAATTATCAGAAATTTATAGAAGCGGAGAGTTTTACAGATAAAGGCGGTTGGTTGGTAGATCCACAATTTGTAGAACAGATGGGATCGCCATATTTACTCGCACATGGACTTGGAAATCCGGTGGTAAATGCACGGTCGGAAATAATTCTGCCTTCTGAAGGTAAATATTATCTGTGGGTGAGAACAAAAGACTGGGCTCCCGGAGAATGGAGTGCTCCCGGCAGATTTCACATTATTATTAATGGAGAAGAATTGGAAACTGCACTGGGTACTGAAGAAGGCTGGAAGTGGCAGTATGCAGGTAGTTTCAAAATAAACGAAACCGCAGCTACTGTTGAACTTAAAGATCTGACAGGTTTTGATGCACGATGTGATGCTATATATTTCAGCACCGTTAAAGTCAATCCTCCGGATGATCCAAAAGAACTAATGCAATGGCGAAAAGAGATCCTTAATGAGAGTGATGTACCTTTGAAAAATGAGTCTTTTGATCTGGTCATTGCAGGAGGAGGGATAGCCGGTTGTGCCGCATCGATTGCTGCTGCAGAGCAAGGACTAAAGGTAGCGCTGATTCATGATCGGCCTGTTCTCGGCGGCAATTCAAGCAGCGAGATCCGTGTACATACTGAAGGAATTACGTGGAAATCTGAAAGAATATTGAATATGTTGAACACAGTATGGTGGCCAAATGGATCTCCTGATGCACTCTATGATGACAGGAAACGGCATGATAATATCAATAAATACAAAAACATTTCACTTTTTCTTAACTGGCGGGCTTATACAGCAAATGTGATAAATGATTCCATAACTTCAGTGGATGCACGACAGACTTCATCCGGAGAAACAATTCGATTTAACGCACCGCTTTTTATAGATTGTACGGGGGATGGATGGATCGGGTATTGGGCTGGTGCTGATTTCTTCTATGGAAGAGAAGATTCTTCACAATATGGTGAAAACTGGGATTTGCATAAAGGACTTTGGAGCCCTGCCAGTAAAGATGGCAGGGTAATGGGATCTTCAGTTTTATGGAGAACGGTTGATGTGGGGAAACCCGTGCAATTTCCGGAAGTTCCTTGGGCAATGGATGTTGCTGGTGATTATTCTGCTACAACGGGAACCTGGAACTGGGAATTCTCAAGCGATGATCTGCACCAGATTGATGATGCTGAGATGATTCGCGACCATATGCTGAAAGCAATTTACGGATCTTTCTATAATGCAAAGCAAAAACCTGAAAATGCAAACCTTTCCCTGGAATGGACATCTTACCTTGCAGGAAAAAGGGAATCACGAAGGTTGGCAGGCGATTATATCTACTCCTTTGCTGATGAAAGGAATATGACAGAGTTTCCAGATGCTGTAGTTATGGAAAAAAGGGATATTGATGTCCATTACCAGCAAAATATTCTTGATCCTTCACAGCCCGATTTCCTTTCTGAAGCTCTCTACTACAAGCTTGACCATTATTATATTCCATATCGTTCCCTTTATTCGCGAAACATTAAAAACCTGCTTATGGCAGGCAGATGTTTCAGCTGTTCACATATCGGTCTGGGTGGTCCGAGAGTTATGAATACCACAGGCCAGATGGGTGTTGCAGTCGGATACGCTGCATCACTCTGCAGGAAGTATAATACAAATCCGCGCGGAGTATATCTAAACCATATTGATGTACTGAAAAACCTGATAAACGAAACCAGCTGTGCCTTAAAAGTTAACTGAGAAAAAGTTCAGACTGTCTTAAAATCCATTCATACCATAAATTCAAACCTTCCCCGGTTTTAGCCGACAATTCTATGAATTCAATGTGATGGTTGACCTGCCGGGCATTTTTAATAAACTCTTTGGTTTGGAAATCCACATAGGGCAGCAGGTCTGACTTATTAATTATGCAGAGGTGTGAAGTCTCAAACATATTTGGATATTTCAGCGGCTTATCTTCACCTTCTGTTACACTTATAACAATAACCCTCTTAAATTCACCAAGGTCGAACATTGCAGGGCATACAAGGTTGCCTACGTTTTCAATAAACAGGATTGAATTTGTTTCGACATCGAGCTTTTCCAGGGCTGCCTCAACCATTTTCGCATTGAGGTGGCACCCATAGCCGGTATTGATCTGAATGGCCGGAGCTCCTGCTTTTTCAATACGGCCCGCATCTATCAGAGTTTGCTGATCGCCTTCAATTACATATAATTTATGTGATGGTATAAGATGCCTGATGGTCTTTTCAAGGATGGTTGTTTTACCCGATCCGGGTGAGCTCACCATGTTCAGGGATAGCACCTTCCTCCCTTCAAAATACCTTCTGTTCATCCCGGCAGTTAAATTATTCTGTGAAAGGATGTCAACGTTAAGATTAATTACCTTTTTATGTGAATGGTCATGGTCATGATGGTCGTCATGTGAATGGGAATGCCTGTGATCGTGTTCATGGTCATGCCCATGAATATCATTATTGTCATGGCTGTGAGTATGTTTCGGGTCGTGAATAATAAATCCGTCAGGATTACCGCATCCGCATGTATCGCACATTACCTGTAAATTTATAAGTTTCTCAATCTTATTTATTTCAAACGACAAGCATCCTGCATCGGGCAGCCAGTGACATAAAATAACTATTCCTCCTCAATCATCAATGAGACCACTCTGAACTCATTACCCCCCTTGATTTCCGAAGGAAATGAATTGCATTTTGGACATGTATCAATCCTCTTGATCATCTCAAATTCCTGATCACATTCAATGCAGATCCCTTTGCCTCTTATCCTGACGATATTAAGGCGTGCTTTATCAAGTATGGAGCCTTCAGAAAGAACGCCCAGCGCCGATTCAAAAGCATCAGCATCTACTCCGCTAAGATTGCCTATTTCAATTGTAATTTCGCTTACCAGACGGGCTTTGTTTTTCTCAGCCTCATCCCTGGCAAGTTTTATTACTTCTTCGGCCAGAGAAAATTCATGCATGGTTTAAGCTTTGTCAATCGTTATCAACCAACCTGCCAGGAAATTTCCGGAAAATAAAAATTCAAATTATCAAAAATTTAATTCATATCATTAAACGTAAAAGTATATATTTCTATTTTTTCAATCAGATTATGTACCAATGGATTTTAAACTTTTTTTGATGATCGGGATCATTACTAATTTCTTATTTTAGAAGGTCGTTTATTTTTTACCTATGGCGAATCAAAGGCATCTTGTAAGGACACTTGGCATCGGTTATGTCATTATTTTTGTTGTTGCAAATATCATTGGATCAGGCGTGTACAAAAAAATTGCTCCAATGGCTGCTGAACTCGATTCTTCTGTCTGGATCCTTCTTGCGTGGATAGTCGGAGGGATCATTACACTTTTTGGCGCGTTAAGTAATGCTGAAGTTGCCGGATTACTGGCTGATACAGGGGGAGATTTTGTCTATTTTAAGAAAATTTACAATCGTTTTTTTGCATTTTTATACGGTTGGTCCCTTTTTACAGTAATTCAAACTGCCACAATCTCATCCCTGGCCTATGTATTTGCCCAATCACTGAACAGCATTATTACCCTGCCTGATATTTTTCATTCTATGCAGCATTTTACAATAGGTGGTGTTTTTTATCCTTTCCTGGATTCCGGAATAAAACTGACTGCAATTCTGGTGATTTTGCTTCTAACATTCCTTAATATTTCTGGTTTGAAGAGCGGAGCAGGGCTAAGCAGGGCCATCTTATTGCTGGTTGGGACCGGTCTGTTATTAATTGTTTTCTTTGGTTTAACAAGCAAAGGGGTCAAACCTGCAAGTTACATGGATGTGAGTGAGCTTACAACGGTAAACGTAACGCTCTCTTCATTTTTCACGGCAATGCTTGCCGCTTTCTGGGCTTATCAGGGATGGGTTTCTGTAGGATTTATCGGCGGAGAGGTTAAAGATCCTACAAGGAACATCCCCAAAGGTATAGTGATCGGTGTTTTTATTGTAATCTTTATTTATCTGGTTGTAAATTTGACGTACCTGTCACTCTTATCCATTCCACAATTGGTTCAGATTCATGAAACAGGCAATCAGATTGCGGCAGTTGAGGCGGTAAGGAGTTTCTGGGGAAAAGGAGGATCGGTTTTTATTTCGATTTTGATACTGGTAACTACACTGGGTTGCACCAATGCAAGTATTCTGACAGGTGCGCGCCCATATTATGCGATGGCCCGTGATAGTCTTTTTATTTCGGGTCTGAGTAAGCTCAACAAAAACAACGTACCCGGCAATTCACTTCTTTGGCAGGGAATATGGGCTTCTATCCTGGTTTTATCAGGAACCTTTGATCAGCTGACAGACATGATCATTTTTGCTGTCTTTATTTTTTACGGCGCTACTTCACTTGGAGTATTTATCTTGCGCCGCAGGATACCTGATGTGCACCGGCCTTACAAAGTATGGGGGTACCCTGTTGTACCCGCCATTTTTATCATCTTTTGTATCGTACTGTTTTTCAATACAATTATAACCCGGCCTCGTGAGGCTGCCATAGGCATAACACTCATTCTTTCGGGTATACCTGTTTATTTCTTCCTGAAATGGAAATATTCAAAAAAGAAAATAATTAAAGAACCTGATAACCAGGTTCTTTAATTAGAATTTCACACCAAGCATGATTCTGAAGTTGTTGAGCATGAATTTTTCAGGCTCGTAAGTTGTTTCAGTATCGGTATCTTCACATTTGATTTTGCCCACAACATACTCAGCTCCTATGCTTAACACTTTCCAGCGGAATGCGGTTCCCACTGCATGGGAAATTCCGAATCCGGCGTATCCTTCACTTTCATCATAATCACCGGAATCTGAAGAATAAGCAAAGACTGTTGCCAACCCGGTTGGCCGGAGGTTGTAATACGCATCTACTGCAAAATCGTCTGTCAATGCAAGGGTCGCCACTGGTCCGACTTCAAGAAGAGAGAAATCAACGGTTACCCGGGCCATTGTATAAAGCGAATTTGTTGTTGATTTAAATGCAGCTGTGATGTCAAACCAGTTTACCATTAATCCAACTCCAAACTTGTCGCTGGGACTGAAATACCAGCGGCTGCCAATCTGAAGTCCTCCCAAAAGACCATACTTATCCTCACTATCAATATGGCTGTCACTTGGTAATCCGTAATTAGTTGAAGGAATACCGGCGATGAGGTTGATGCTGAACCCCTTGCTCAAGGTTCTGTTTTTCTGCGCAAAAGAGGTTGCTGAAATACCTGTAAAAATAATTACGGCTAAAAGGACTGCAAATTTTTTCATAAGATTGTTTTTTTTTGTATTAATTACCAGCAGATTAAGGATTAATATTTACATAAACTGAATTTACGATTAAATATTATTTCGACCAAAGAAAATATGCTATATTATTTACTGGTGTCAGACCGTAAAATGGCTGAAGATTTGTTACCGGGTTTTGGTAAAGGGAACCGGATTGGCTATCAGGATGCATCAGATAATTATATCTAAGTTTGTAATACAATACTTATGCAAAAGTTAATTTGACTTTTAAGAAGTCACTAACCTGACTAAGATATAACTTTATGGAAAGGTAAAATTGAAAGAGTTGTAACCTGTAAATATAATTTCCAATTCATGAAAAATACTTTGGTTATAATTATCGCAGTCACGATGGGACTAAATCCCGGCTGCAAAAGCGATGCTGATATTTTTGTAAAGGGGGTCAAAGAACCGGTTATAAGTCTCAACGGAACCTGGAAAATAAACCTGAATCCTTATAGATTTGTCCGTTCCGACAGCAGTGGCAGCATTAAATGGGGCGA
>CAYPKL010000341.1:0-2905 GCA_964411285.1 uncultured Rikenellaceae bacterium | reverse complement strand
TGAAATCCACCTCATCCCCCCTGCCCCTTCTCCCATGAGAGAAGGGGAGTAAGACGCATACTATTAATGCTATAGCCCCTCCCACCTGGGGGAGGGGTTGGGGAGAGGCGGATCTCCGGGAGCAGGGTTGTGGAGAGGCATATCTCTAGCGGGAGGTTGGGGAGAGGTGAATCTCCGCTGGCGCGGTTTCGTACTCCGTGAAAATCCGTAGTCTCCATGGTGAAAAATGAATTTTCTGACGTTTTGCCGCAATAATCTCAACCTGGAAATCCCCGGAATGAGCCATAAACACACATTTTCATCATTGTTAAAAAACCGTTTGTCAAAATCAGATTTTATTGAGATGAAACAATAAATCAATATTATTATTCTGTATATCAATACAATAGACCAGATGTTGCCATAAAATATCCATCCTGGCTCATATTTCTGATAAATTCTGATCCGGTTTTGACGAATGACTTCCTTTTGCCTGTAAGGCGGCTCCACCGGTAAACCACTAACCGGATTCCTTTGATAAACCATCCTCAAATTACTCTCATTTCCCCACTAGATGGGCTCCAGCGTATTGACATGCATCATTTATCAGGCTATTTTTACCATAACAAATTAATAGAAAAAAAGATGAAAACTAATTCAAATCTGAACAGTGCCTGGTCCGACAACAACATTTCAGAACTGGTAATCACGAAAGAGGAAAAAATGTTCGACCAGCTTCAGCCGTTAAGCCGGGAAGTTTCCGACATGGCTTCTGAAGGCGGTGAGAGTTTTCTGGGCTATATTAAGAGTATCGGGCTCTCAAGGGAAAGGAATATGGTTGTACTTCCATCAGTTCATCATTATTATTATGAAAAAGATGACATGGAAGGCATCAGGACCCTGGTAAACCTGAAGAGTCTTAACATGATTGAACATCTTGATTCTTTCCTTAACACACTTGTTTCAATTCTGCCTCCCAATACAAATTTCATAGGATGTTTTTCAGATAACAGGAAGAAGAGCGGCAAATTCAATACAATGTTGAACAAGTCGTCCATGCTGCTTGAGAGATTTATCAATTTACTTGATTCCAGAACAGTTCATTTTATGAATAAAAATGAGGTATTCCAACTACTGGAAAAACACGGATTCAATATTGTTGATATGACAGAAATGAATGGCCTTACATATTTCTTTTCACAGAATGCACCGGCAGTAAAAGAGTTAAAAGCTTCTCTGAAGGCAGCAGTGAACAATAATTAAGGCGACAGGCATCAGGCGCTGGGCAACAGGCTTCGGTCCGGTGTCAAGGTCCGGACAATCAGGTGAAACAGCATGGGGTTATGGGAGTGGTAAAAAAAATCTTAACCACAAAGACCACAATGGTTTACACTAAGGGACACTAAGGAAAGAACCTGCTTTGATGCTCCACCTTAATCATATCCTGTCTATCCGGTTTAACTGTTGTTCGTAAATATTCTTATTTTTGTTTTTATCTTTTAAGAATGATCGGACAATATGAAACGGATTTTAACAGTCCTGCTATTTGAAGATATCTTCCTGGCTCTTTACGGCTAGTCCGGGAACCTGGGCCTGCATGGCAAGGTGACCTGGTTAAGCAGCACTAAAATAAGTGTTGAATATGACTGGTCGGACGATTCGCAATTACTTGACTGGACACCAACGAACGGATCATCAATAATTCGCGGGGACAGAACTCTTACAATAACCGGTGGAGTAGCTTCAGTCAGTTCGATTATCTGGAAACAATTGATAAAATGTACCGGCATTTATGCGGAAGAAGCAAAAGCTGTTAACGCCCCGGTGGCTCATTTAAATTTTATAACAAATGTTATCGGATGGACAGGTTATGACTTTAACCCTCCTGAGATAATCGGACTTCTGTTTAGTTCTTCAGCTAACTATTGGCTGGAGAACGGAGTAAGTTCAACTCTTCAGGGACACACAATTTCCCTGGGTAAAAAATACACAATTGACATTGAAATTTCAGATTCAAAAATAACGTCCAAATCTTCTGATGATAATCTCTCATATTCCCGGAATCTGTCTTCTACTCCCGATATGGACCGGCAGGTCGCTATAGGCGGATATGGAGGCGACACAGAATGGGGAAAAATAATTATCGAAGGGGAAGTCAATACCACATGGCAGCCCCGTTCAGATATGATAGATATACAAAGCGGAGGTGCCACATTTTCTCCTGTCATTGAAGTGACCGGTAATTCCGTAATTGAATGGATCTTTAATGATGAAACTACATCTTCATCAGTTACCCCTGCCAAGAATTATGGCAGCCCCGGGATAAGGCATAACCTGCTTAAAGTTACGCCATGGTCGGCCCTTATTGGAATTAATGCCGGTTATGATGCGGCTGATGGCGGTTATGGAGGATTTGCCCTTGTCCCGGAACAGGATATTCTGGGATTTCAGAATCTGAACCTGGCTGAATCTGGTTTACAGTATTTATGTGTAAGCCAAAGTCCTCTTGCCGGGGTTGATCTGAGTGATCTGGCTGCACTGAGATTTGTCGAACTGGTACATTGTCAGAATCTGGTAACTTTAAAGCTGGGGAACCATCCGGTGCTGGAAAGAATTTCCCTTGAAGACTGTAACCTGACAAACCTTGATATATCCGGTAGTCCTGAACTGAGAGACTTCAGGGCTGCAAGCAATAATTATCCTTCAATAAGTTGGGGAACTACCGGTGCAAAACTATGGCATATCTGTACCAGATCAAATAACCATATGACAGTTAATATTCCTGCTCTGACAAATTTTCCCTTATTAAGGGAATTGCTCATCTGGGATGATAATCAGACAGGTCGTTTTGTGTGTCATAGTCCTGTAATAGAAAGTATCGAAGCGAATGATAATCATTATTCAAGTCTGGATATCAGTGGGTGTA
>CAYPKL010000340.1:0-7671 GCA_964411285.1 uncultured Rikenellaceae bacterium | reverse complement strand
CCTCATGTATGGGCGAACCTGAAACAAAGAGATACTGTCATCTTCTTTGATAACGATTTTGAGGTATTTATTGATCCTGATGGAGATACGCATACTTATTACGAGCTTGAAGTTAATGCATTTGGGACTCCCTGGGATCTGTTACTGATAAAACCGTACCGCGACGGAGGACTGGCGGTGAATGGATGGGATATCGCCGGATTAAAGGTGGGGACGCACGTGGATGGAACAATAAACGATCCTAGTGATACTGATAAAGGGTGGAGCGTTGAAATTGCGATTCCATTATCGACTTTTAAAGAGTGGTCCGGAATTGAGGGTCTTCCTGAAGCTGCTGAGCAATGGAGAATAGATTTTTCGAGGGTTGAATGGCGCACACGCGTTGAAAACGGATCATATAAGAAAGAGATTAACCCCCAGACAGGAAAATCTTTTCCGGAAGATAACTGGGTATGGTCGCCCCAGGGGCGGATCAACATGCATATGCCGGAAATGTGGGGTTACCTTCAGTTTTCATCTGTAGTTGCCGGTACAGCTACAGAAGAATTTATACCCGATAAGGACCTTGATAAAAAATGGGCTCTGAGGTTAATATATTATGCAGAAAATGAATACTTTAAAAAAAGAAACATTTATTCATCAAACCTTAACGAAATTGGCCTTAAATCGTCAGATCTTCCTGAAAACATTCCTGTTCCGGTAATAAATTTAACAAGGACTACATTTGAATCTTACCTGCCTGAAGACAAACAGAAAAATTCGTGGACCATTTACCATGATGGCAGGCTTGTTTTAAAGACTGAACCGGCATCAATAAAATGACTTTTTGAATTCTTGAAAAATAACTGTGGTACTTATGAAAAACAGAATCATAATAACAATCTCGATTATATCAGTCTTTGCAATTGTCGCAATATTCTTTCTTCTTTTAAATAGATCAGCAAAAGACGACACAAGATTAAAATCATTTTTGGGCAATAGGAAGGGAGAAGCAAAAATCACAGTCTATACCTCATCATCGGGAGAGGATAAACTTGCAAAGAAACCGGATCTGGATTTTGAAAGGGGTTATGTTGATACCGTTATGGCTGTTGTGATTGATGAAAAGTTATCCTTACAAAAGATTGAAGGATTCGGCGCCACCTTCAATGAGGCCGGAATGATCTGTCTGAATTCACTTGAGCCTGCTTCACGCGACTCTGTTTTAATGGCCCTGTTTGATCCTGAAAACGGGGCAGGGTACACCGCAATGAAATCACCGGTTGCAGCCTGCGATTTTGCATCGGCAGGACCCTGGTATTCTTATAATGATACAAAGGGTGACACACTCATGGAGAACTTTTCTATAAAACGCGATCTAAAGCCCGATGGTCTTATCCCATTCATTAAGAGTGCTTCAAAGTATGGCAGTTTTAAGATAGAATCGACGATGGATTTTCCACCTGACTGGATGCTTTATGGACTGCAGGACGGGCAAAAGCATGTTAGAAAAGAGTATTATTCAGCGCTGGCCCGCTATTATTCAAAATTCATAAGCGAATACGCCAGGAACGGTATTGTAATCGACTATCTCAATCCTTTCAATGAACCTCAAAACAGCTGGTATTCAAATGAAACATATAAGGCAATAGGTATAATGGTAAAGAACTTTATCGTTCCCCGGTTTCGTATTGATGGGATCGGGACCAGGATTCAGTTGTGTGAAACAGCCAACCGTCCGGAAGCAATACAAAAGCTTCCTGATGCCCTTGATGATCCGGATGTTCGAAAACATGTTAATTCAATAACTGTCCACGGATATGACTGGGACAAGTTTTCTACAATCACCCAGCTACATAACAAATATCCCGATATCCCGATATGGCAAACAGAAGTCTGTTATGCAACCAAGTCCAACGTTCCGGAGAATGGTCCTTCAAAAGTACCTGTTTACGACTTTTCGGATGGGGAGTTCTGGGGAAATATGATAATGAATGATATGAAAAACTGGGCCTCAGTCTGGATTTACTGGAACATGATCCTCGATGAAAAAGGAGGTCCCTGGCTTATTTCCGATATCCATGGCGACCCTGATAATAATTTCCAGCATCCAGTAGTGGTAATTAACAGGCAGACGGGAAAAGTTTCTTATACCGGTCTCTATTATTACCTGGCACATTTCAGCAGATTTATCCGGCCTGACGCTTACCGGATTGGAAGTTCAGGGGGACCTGATCAGATAAATCATGCAGCATTTAAGAACAGCAACGGAACATTGGTGGTTGTTTTAATAAACAACGGTGAAGAGACAGAATTCCCTGTCAGGTGGAATGAAGTGACAGTTAAAATCAGGATGACAGCTCATTCGGTGTCTACATTAACATGGAAAAGCTGAGTAGTTTTTGATTTGTGCAAATAATTAATACTTAATAGTAACAGATGAAAATCGGGATATTATTTATAATTCTGGCTGTCAGTAGCCTGATGATTACGGGTCAGCAGCCAATGCAACCCGATCAAAAAAATTCAGCATCATTCCGTTGGCTGAATAAGGAGATTCTTGAAAGCAGAATTCTGGATGACATGGAAAGTCCGGGTAAATGGGTGCCATTTACTACGGGAGCTATTTCAGTAGTTGATGCCCGGGAGACAGCCAAGACCATTAAAGCAGAAACCATGGTCACTGAAATGTCTTTCTCAGAAAAAAAATCTCATGGCGGAAAAAAGTCACTTCTGGTCAGATTACCGACAAAAATGGATGGACCTGGTCCGAAAAGCGGCAGGGGATGGGGCACTGCAGGAGTCTGGCGTATATTTGATAATGAAGACTGGAGCAAATTCAACAGAATTTCAATCTGGATACATCCCGATTGTCCAGGATCTTATCAAAACTGGCTTGAGCTCCGACTATTCAATGAAGGTAAAGAGAGGTTGCCCGCACTTTTTGCCCAGGAAGGAGAAACTACCGTATTATTACGGAATAATGAGTGGAATCATATTGTCTGGGAAATCGGGAATGTTGCCCGCGATAAGATATCGAAGCTTGAAATCTCATGGTGGATGCCTGGTAATGAGCCCGAAGCTGCAGACAGCATAATTTGTTATTTTGATGATTTTGAACTCCAGAAGGTTGAACCTGATTACATTGAAGGATGGAATGTCTGGCCTGGCAGGATATCTTACTGTCACACAGGATATCAGCCGGGCGCTGTAAAAAGGGCAATTGCCAGTGGTCTTCCTGCTGACAAATTTCAGGTTATTGATGCAGGATCAGGATCAGTAGTTCTTGAAAAGCCGATAGAGAACATTAATTCTCATTTGGGTGCTTTTCAAATTATGGATTTTTCAGCAATCCGGAAAGGCGGCTCATATTTTATAAAAGCTGGAGGAAAGGAAACTCAGAATTTCAGAATCGATCAGGATGTTTGGGATCAGACAATATGGAAAGTGCTAAACTTTTTTTATGCGGAACGTTGCGGAACTGCTATACCTGGTATACACGGTGCATGCCACCGCGACTGGACATGTGCGCACGATGGCAAAACAATCGTTATTAATGGGGGCTGGCACGATGCCGGCGATTTCACCCAGGGTCTCCGTAACACGGGTGAGGCAGCCTATGCCATGTTCAGGCTTGCAGAGCAAATGCAGAAAAAAGGCAAAACAACCATACTTTATGAGCGTGTTGTCGAAGAAGCCATATGGGGCCTTGACTGGATTCTGAAAACTGGTTTCGGAGATGGATTCCGGAATGAAGGATCGGTAAACAGTCGCAGAACAAATGGCATTATCGGTGATTATGACGATGTCAATTCAACTGCTAAAAATAATCCAAAATCTAATTTCATCGCCTCGGCTGCCGAGGCAATAGCCTTCAGGGTTTTGAAGGAAAGAGACTCCCGGCTGGCAAACTATTCTTTGAAAATGGCCATGGCCGACTGGCAATTTGCTGTCGAAAAGCTTGTTCTGAATCAGGAACCTGTCTCTGGCGCGGTTTGGAGCGGATCATTTGATTCAGGAAACGTTTTACATGAAATTGCATCGGCCGGAATACTTGCGTCCGTTGAATTATGGAAAGCTACCGGCGATCGTAAATATTCTGATAAGGCAGCAGAAATTGCACAGATCATTATTGATTCACAGCAACGGAAACGTCCTGATTGGGAAATGCCATTAACAGGTTTCTTTTATACCGGTCCGGCAAAGGACCATATTCTTCATTATTGTCACAATGGCAGGGAACAGGAACCGGTCGTTGCCCTTACAATACTTTGTGAAGCTTTCCCTGATCATCCCGATTGGATGAAATGGTATTCAGCAGTAGTGCTGCATTCTGAGTATATGAAAACAATTTCCGGATATACAGAACCATATGACGTTATGCCCTCCTCGGTTTATACAGATCAGGAATATCTCGAGGTACCTGAAAGCAGGAGAGAGTCATTTCGCAGGCAGGTCCTGAACGGCATTCCGCTTGGTAAAGGACATTATCTTCGTCTTTTCCCTGTCTGGATGGATTACCGGGGTCATTTCGGGACTATCCTTCCCCAGTCTCAATCTCTTTATAACGCAGCACGGCTTCGCAATGATCCCGAATTGGCAGATCTTGCCATCCATCAGCTGGAGTGGGTAGTCGGGCGCAATCCCTTTTCGCAAAGTACAATGTACGGTGAGGGGTATGACTTTCCTCCGCTTTACACACCATCCTCAGGCGATATAGTGGGCGCTCTTCCCGTAGGTATCCAGACACGGGCCGATAGTGATGTACCATACTGGCCGGTGCAAAGTACCTGGACATACAAAGAAGTATGGACACATCCTGTGGGCCAGTGGATAGGGATTATGAGCAATGTGGAAGAACTTGCCACAGGACCGGGTAACCCTGACATGAAGGATTATACTTACGAGGTTTCAAAAGCATCTTCAGGGAAAAACGGAGTTGTTATTTCCATAAGGATCCAGGGAACCGGGAACCACCAGTTTTCTGTCAGAACAAGTAACCTGACTGTAAAAAGCCCGGTAAAGCAGATAAACCTGAAACCAGGGAAAGCTGTCATTCTTAAATGGTATGGCAAAATAGAGACTGCTGATGAATCCTGGGTTGCAGTTATTGTACCGGATAATGACCTTACGAACAGAAAAGAATTGACCGGATCATTATGGAAATAGTACAGAACGTAAAAGGATTTGCCAATTCAAGAAATATGATTAAAAGGTTAAAAGAGGTTTTAGTTCTTTCAATATTTACAGTTGGATTACTTTCCTGTAAAAATGATACTTATCAGATTTTCCTGGAAGCTGAAAGTTTTGAGGACCTGGGAGGCTGGGTAATTGACCAGCAGTCAATCGATATAATAGGATCATCATATATTCTGGCTCATGGTTTGGGTGTGCCTGTTATGGATGCCATTACCACTATTAAAGTTCCGGCAGAAGATGATTACAATATCTGGGTCCGTACCCGCGACTGGGCAGCTCCCTGGGGTGCTGCTGGTTCTCCCGGCAGATTTCAGCTTATAATCCAAAATGTCCCTCTTAAGGTTGCCTTTGGCGCTGAGGGTAATCCATGGCACTGGCAGAATGGCGGTATAGTTCATTTGAAGAAAGGTGACACAAAACTTGCATTGCATGATCTTACGGGATTTGAAGGGAGGTGTGATGCAATCTTGTTGACAACTGATCCTGATTTTGTGCCTCCTGATGAAAACGAAAAGTTAAGGGATTTCAGGAAAATGAGTCTGGGACTTAATCCAATACCTGATGAAGCCGGTGAATTTGATCTTATTGTTGTGGGAGGAGGAATGGCCGGATGTTGCGCTGCAGTAAGCGCTGCCAGATATGGATGCAAGGTTGCTTTGGTTCAGAACCGTCCGGTACTTGGAGGAAACAATAGTTCAGAAGTCCGTGTCGGATTATCCGGACTGATTTACCAGGAACCATATCCTAAACTAGGCAGGTTAGTTGATGAAATTGGATCAGTTGGTCATTGGACACTATGGGAAGCAATGCAGGATTCTTCTTCCCCAAGAAGTAAATATATATTGGATGTCATTTATAAAAATCCGGAGAAAAAAACACATAATGCCGGTCCGGCAGGCAATTATGGGGATGAGAAAAAGAGACAGGTAATTGCGAACGAACTAAACATTACCTTATTCCTTAACACGCATGTTTTCAGTGCAGAAAAGGAAAACAGCAGGATTGTGGCAGTTGTTGGCAAAAACATCTCAACAGGAAAGGAGATAAGGTTAAGGGGTAAGTTATTTGCAGACTGCACCGGTGATGCCAATCTTGGTTTTCTGGCCGGCGCTGATTACAGGGAAGGAAGGGAAGGTCGCGATGAGACAGGTGAATCAGGTGCTCCGGAAAAGAATGACAGTCTTGTTATGGGTACTTCAGTTCAGTGGTTCGCTGAAGAGGGAAAAGTGAATCCAGAATTTCCGGAATGCAACTGGGCGGTGAAATTCAATGAAAAAACATGTTATAAAGTCACAAGAGGCGACTGGGACTGGGAAGCAGGGTTGACGCGTAACCAGATTAACGATATTGAGTTTATCAGGGATTACGCTTTTCGTGTAACATATGGTAACTGGGATTTCATTAAAAATAAGAGTGTTGACAAAGAAAAATTTGCCGGTTACAAACTTGCATGGGTTGCATACATAGGAGGAAAAAGAGAATCAAGAAGACTAATGGGTGATATAATCCTAAAAGAGCAGGATATTGTCGACAGGATTATTTATCCCGATGCATCTTTTACGACAACATGGAATATAGATCTGCATTATCCTTTAAAATCTGATGATTTCACCGGAGAACCTTTTCGTGCATTCGCCAGGACCGAAAAAATTAATCCCTATCCTGTCCCTTACAGGTGTCTGTATTCACGGAATATCAGCAATCTGTTCATGGCCGGAAGGGACATCAGTGTCACACATGTGGCACTTGGCACAGTGAGAGTTATGAGAACGGGAGGGATGATGGGTGAGGTAGTTGGCATGGCAGCATCATTGTGTAGAAATTTCAATGTCATGCCGCGGGATGTGTATAGTAATTATCTTGATGATCTGAAAAAACTGATGTCCGAAGGAGTCCCTTTAAAGGGAAAATAAATGAATACTCAAGATTTAAAATCAAATATCATGATTTCCAAAAAAGTCATTTTAATTTTTATCTCATTTTTGATTTTCATCCATTCATGTACCACTGATAATTATCAGAAATTTATCGAAGCGGAGAGTTTTACAGATAAAGGCGGTTGGTTGGTAGATCCACAATTTGTTGAACAGATGGGATCGCCATATTTACTTGCACATGGACTTGGAAATCCGCTGGTAAATGCACGGTCGGAAATAATTCTGCCTTCTGAAGGTAAATATTATCTGTGGGTGAGAACAAAAGACTGGGCTCCCGGAGAATGGAATGCTCCCGGCAGATTTCACATTATTATTAATGGAAAAGAACTTGAAACTGCACTTGGGACTGAAGACGGCTGGAAGTGGCAGTATGCAGGTAGTGTCAAAATAAACGAAACTGCAGCAACGGTTGAACTGAAAGATCTGACAGGTTTTGATGCACGATGTGATGCAATATATTTCAGCACTAAAAAGGTTAATCCTCCTGATGATCCAAAAGAATTAATACAATGGCGAAAAGAGATCCTTAATGAGAGTGATGTACCTTTGAAAAATG
>CAYPKL010000339.1:0-3999 GCA_964411285.1 uncultured Rikenellaceae bacterium | reverse complement strand
TTTTCTATTACCAATTGAAATGACCAATTTACTTTTCGAATAGCTTAATTCTGATTTGTCATTGGTTGCCTGTCACCCTGGATTTCCATATATACAGTCAGGTAGGTTCTTGTCTCAAAATAAAGATTTTGGATGATCAATCTTATCTAATGAAATGGTTTTAAATTAAATTATTGAAATCCTTGAATATTATTGCTTTTTTTTGTAAATTTTGGTTGACAATAACTGCTCACATTTAATGGTTTAATAAACATAAAAGAAGTAATGAAAATTGTACTATTGATTTTTAAAATCCCTGGCATTTATGACTGCCTTATTGAGCCAGATAATCATTAAGATGCAAATCCAAATCTTACTCGTTGACCTCTATAATAATTTAAATGAATGTATATGAAAAATAAATACACGATTTTTTTATCGTTAGTCCTGATGGTTATATCCGTAAATTATGCAACCGGACAGGATACAATTTTTGCCCGCAACGTTAATAAGCGTCTTTCCATGGATGGGAAGCAGCTTTTGATTAAATATGATCTGCCCTATTCAGATACCACGCAACCTTTTGATATAATCGTCAGGATTTTCTATAATGATAAAGTAATAGAACCCGACAATAGTTCATTGACAGGGTCCTGGGGAGAAAATGTGAAACCGGGAGTTGAAAAGATAATATTATGGGATTTCCCAAATGAAATCTCTGGGTCAATAAATAAGGTAACAATTAGTGTTGTTGCCAGAAAGATAAGCAAACCAATGGCTAACTTTGAGCCTGTCATTTTGACTAAGAAGCCACCCTTTGATGTGAAGTTTGATAATAAGTCAATAAATGCCGATTATTATTCGTGGGAATTTGGGGATCTGAAATCCATTGAAGGTAATTTATCAACCCTGGAAAATCCTGTTCATAAATTTAAATCACCTGGTAAATACAATGTTAAATTGACTGCAGGCGACAGTAAAAACAATATGAGCAACACCATAACAAAAGTGCTTTCTCTGGGACAAGGAAATTTACAGGATCTTCAAAAGCACAAAAAACTGAAAAATATATGGTTAGGTTCAGCTGTAGCAACTGCTGGCATTGGAGGTTATTGTTTAATAAAGTCAAATAGTTTATATAACGATTGGAAGAAGGAAGGTACTGATGAGTTGAAGAAAAAATATAAAACCTATGGGATAGCTGGTCCTGCAGCATTGGTACTATCCGGAGTGTGCATTTCTCAGGTAATTGTTCAGTCAAAAAAGATCAAAACAGCTGAAAAGGCTATGAGTATGAATTTAATACCTCTGGATGATGGCTGTATTGTGGAATTAGCCTGGAATTTTTAAAGTACTGTTGGTTTAACTGTCCGAAAAGGTAAAAACTAATTAATTACTCAAAGATTCAATTCCGAAAAAGAACATAACCTTACAGAAGAATTGGACTGAAGTTAAGACGTTATCCCAAAATCATTGTTATTGGTTAGGAATTTTTCGAATTCTTTGCTAATTTTACCCAACTAACCTGAGTGAAAATGGATTCAACGGGTATTGCGTTGAAGTTGGGATGTCTGATTTTTTCAGGCGGAATCCTCTTGATCCTGTTTAAAAGGATAAAAGTATTGAAGAAATACGGATTAGCCTCCATTATTTATATCTTGTTGATTTCTATCTTACTTGCTTTCCCTACCCTGGTTAACTTGTTTGGACTTAGTTTCAGTGAAATAGTACTTCTTGTTTGTGCTCAGGTCTTTATTCTGATTATAGGAATTTTGCATGTGGCTTTTGCACCTTCAGCACTTCCCTGGTACAAAGTCCAGCCATTTAATTTGCAGTTGCTTTATATCATTAGCATTCTTTTTCTTGCTTTCTTCTTCAGCAATTTGTCATTAACGGACTTACAGAAACAACAGCTTCCGCTCGTTTGGTATATATCACTACTTTGGTTCCTGGTCCCCATACTGCTCAATAAAACAGTTGAAGAATTGCTGAAAGTACCTCCAAAGGAATTTAAACTATGGTATTATCCGGTTAACCAAAATATTGACGATCCATCTGATGAAGAGTTGGAAAATCCTATTGTAATCAGCTTCATTTTTAAAAAAAATCAACACAGCAATGAATTAACAACCTTCAGGGCAAAGGCACCTGTCGGAATGAAAATTGGCCATCTGTTTTATTTTTTTATTAATGATTATAATGACAGACATCCTGAAGGATCTATTCCTTATATAGATGATAACAATGAACCTTATGGTTGGATTTTTAAAAAAGTCAGGAGCAGGTTATTTGGTCTAACAGAAGTAATTGATCCTGATAGTTCTGTTTACAGCAATGAGATAAGAGAAAACGATCTGCTCTATTGCAGGCGGCTTTACAAAAACAATTAAACTATCTGCAATGAAACCACTTAACAGTAATGAAAGGGCTAAAGCGTTTTATAAAGTAGCCGGTTCGTTTGTAATTTGTTTCATCCTGGCAATGGCGTTGGGATTCTCCACAATGAATGTAAATAAAGTTATGGACTATACGTCAAGGAAGCAGCTTGAAGGATTAAAAAATAATTTGATATTTCAGGAGAAGATTTTTCAACCCAATATTGATGACGCAACAAAAAAACTGAAAGATTTGCCAAACTATAAAGCAAAAGTTCTAGATCTAAACGCTACTAAAGGTGATATTGAAACCTCACTTAAGAAAATAATGAGTGAATGGAAAGGTGATGAAAAGGATCAGCAATTCATTATGTATAAGAATATTGTGGATATTTATTTCGCTCTGGAATCAGCTTATGAGGCTAAATTGAAGCTGGAAGAACAATTGGATGCTAAAGAAAATGTCGTCCAGGTTGGAAGTGGTGATCTGCAGCGGACAAAGGATATGAGGGATGAGCTGCAAAAAGCAAATGTATCTCTGAAATCTGAAAAAGATATTTTAAGTAACAATGTGACAAACTTGCAGGGACAGAACGTAAAATTACAGAACCAATTAATTAGAAGTCGGGATTCACTAAAGTATTATATAGATGTGAATAAAGGTCTGAAACAACAAATAAGCAAGCTTAAATAACATTTCTTTAATATTTTTCATGAATCCAACAAGGAACTCAGATAACTCAGGTAACACCTTTATTCTAATTATTATCCTGGTTATTATTCTGGGTATAATATTGTTTTTGGTCTTTAAATTCAAACCAAATACAAAAGAATTTAATACTGTAAAAGGGGAAATAAAAAGCACTTCGCAGGAGCATATTGAGGAAATAGAAACATCAATCCGGAAGATTTATAATTTAACGAATGAGGCGAGTCTTTTTGAAGAACTTTTTGATGAACTGGTTTATGCAGAATCCCCTGGATCAGATCAAATTGCCGACTTTGTCAGTAATTATCATGATTTTGCTGCAGAATACTCTGAGGATATAGATAAATACAAAACTTCAGATTTGTTTTCAAAGGATTATGATTCTACAATATTAAGTTCAGACCGCCAGCAAAAATTTTTGGAAAGCAGTATAGTATCCTTATTACAATCAATTGACAACAAGAAGAAGATACTTGTGTCGATCCCAGTCTCTTGCCCTGTGGAAAAAAAAGATGGTCAGATTATTTCAGGATTTGGTATGCGGGAACATCCTATTCTGAATGAACCCAGGATGCATACCGGGATTGATATTAAAGCACCTGTTGGTACGGCAATTGTGGCTACAGCAAGTGGGAAAGTAATAAATACTGAAGAGCAGATTGGTTACGGTTATGGTCGTCCCTGCGTGATCGAACATAAATATGGCTACCGGACCATATATGGTCATATGGTAAGATTAGAAGTATATAAAAACAAAATCGTTCAAAAGGGTGATGTAATTGGCCGTGTTGGTGATACAGGTTTAAGCCAGGGGCCCCACCTGCATTACGAGGTCAGGAAAAATGGTAAACCACTTAATCCTTCCCACTTTATTTTTGAGGATTTGACCGGGGAAGAATACAAGGAAGTTATTAAACTCGGCACACAATGAAATTG
>CAYPKL010000338.1:0-2793 GCA_964411285.1 uncultured Rikenellaceae bacterium | reverse complement strand
AAGTGTCTTTTATCACCCCAGCCCAGAATACGGTCTTTTTCCTGTACTGAAGCTTGAAAAGCCATTGCTTTCCATCATTATAATAGCGCCATTCTTCTGTGATGCCCTTAAAGTTTTCATTTGCAAAGCTCATTATCTTCTGCCATACGATCATCTTCTCCCCTATTATTGAGGAAAGGACATCACCGGAGGGAAAGATATTTTTATCACCCAGCACAGGTATTTCCCGTTCAGCCATAATTTCGTGTGTTAATAGTTATTTTTTCCAGAATATAACAATTTAAATCATTCGGATTTCCAGGCCTGTATAAAAGTCCTTTGTGACCTTCGTGTTAACCTTTGAGTACCTTTGTGGTAAAACATAAAACCCTGAACCACAAAGCCTGCCTGTCTGAAGTCAGGCAGACAGGGATCACGAAGTAAAATACAAAGTTACACAAAGGTAAAATCTAAACAAAAATGTTTTTTATACCCATGGCAATCCATAATAATTTAAATCTTAAATCCGGTCTTTTTCAGTAAACTATCTATTTATCCATAAAAGCGGTCACACTTCCGTATCTCCAGGTTTTAAGAAGAAGCCTGGCATAAACAAGCAACTGGGTAACAATAAACAGCAGCATTACACCTTTTCCCGTAACAGGTTTCCACACAGTTATTAAACAGAACATCAAAGCGCCTAGAAACAGCTGACAAAAGATCAGGATCAGAATCATTGGGAAAGATGACCAGAATCCGGCAAAAGTCTGCCTGAATCCGGATTCCAGGGCCTGAAATCCGGTGGCTTTTCCATTTAATACCTTCCAGGCTCTCGCAGAGTCTGCCGCAAGAATGAGTACCGGAAACAAAAACAATATTATCAGAAATGTAACTGACAGGTAAATGAAAACGTTTTTTTCAGTTAAGGATCCCGAACCGGCAATTATGATTGCCGAAATTCCAAGGATTACCAATGAAAGAACAATCATTGCCAGGGTAATAACAAGAGAGATCGTAATAAATGACCAGAAGTTTTTTGATCCGGCACTGAAGAATTCTGCTGTTGAGAAGTTCACTTTTCCTTTTCGGAGGCTGTCGAACAATCCACCGGTAAGAAAAGCATTCATGACAAAAGAGATCAGAATTACTAACAGAAAACCCGTTGAAAAAGAAGCTATCATGTTTTTTAATGCCTGGCCCAGCTCCATAAAGGTCAGAAGGTCAAAGCCATCAGCCAAATTGCCGGTTATCATGCTGCTTCCAAATGCACTACGCAATGATCCTCTGAACGGAATCACAAGAAGTGAAACCGAAAGAACCGAAAACAGCCAGAACAGCAGAATACCTTTCCATGATTTAACTGCACGCACGAAACCGGAAACTAAAGAGCTTCGGATTTTCATAAAATACTATATTACAATAATATATAGCTTAAAAATAATTGCAGAAAAGAAATGAATTTGCCCGACAGACTGCGTAAAGGAGTAAAGTCAGGTTCAACAGTCATTGAATTATTGATATAATCTGCATCCATAGTGATCTTATTTTCCGGATCAACTTTCACCCAAAGGATCTGCCTGGAACCGGTATAAATAAAATCCCTGAACCTCGCTTTCCCATCCCATTTTTCAAGCACTTCGTCGCCGTTATTAAAATGGACAAGGACTTCCAGAGGAAGCATTAATTCACCAATCCTTTGAATAGTGGCGGAAGAAGTGTAAAGAGAATCCGGATGTGACGAAAGGAGGATTGTTGCCATATCTGTTAATTTATTGCCCCCGGATCCGCGATATCTGCTGTTAGTGATGTCCGAAACTTTGTAATCGCAGATTCCCGTGCCATAGAGCGTCTGTTCAAAAAACCAGTTCATATCAGTACCGAATTCCTCACCGTGGTTGCGCTTTACAACTTCATTCACAACATTTATAAAATCTTTCCCTGAAGGATGCTTAAATGACCATTTCCTGTAATATTCCCTGAAAACATCATTGATCGTTTCTTCCCCCACAATACCCATCAGGGTATAGAGCCATGTGGCTGTTTTACTATATGACATCATTTCATATGAGCCGTGCGGATAATTCCATGAGCATTCTGCATTGCTTGTAACCTGCCTGTATGGAGAAGAAATATAATTCAACCGGTAGTCTGAAAAAAAGATATCGGCTGCTTCCAGTAAAGGATGATTTTTTAAAGCCGGTTTGTTTGTGTAATAATGTTTAAATATGCGCTCCTCAAAGAAGGAATTGACTCCTTCATCGAGCCAGGGTTCTTCAAACTCATTGCTTGCCAGGATACCCATAAAATAGGCATGGCCAAATTCATGAATCGTAATGGTTTCCGGCAGAAGAACAAATGATGGCATTAAGAATGATGACATACTTGTAAAAAGGGTAGTATATTCCATTCCGCCTGCCTCCATTCCCTCTAACGGAGGGTCAACAAAAGTAAGATGTGGCCATGGATAAGGTCCGACATTTTTGTCAAGGTATTCCAATGCATGTTTGACAGCTGTAAATTGCCTTTCTGCATTTTTAATCCGCTCACCCGGGATCAGCAATGTGATATTAACATGATTCCAGGTGTCGTTACAGACTGTATATCCCGGCCAGGCTGTCCATGCAAAATCAACAATATCTTCTGCGCGGTATTTCAGGTATTTATGCGTCCCCAATACAATCTCAGAAAGCAGTATCCCTCCGGTACCAACTACGTACTCAGCGGGCACTGTTATATCAACATCATATACACTGTGATCGGAATAAAATTCTGAATCAAAATGGTACTGGTGACAGTTCCAGCCGCCCCTGGTGG
>CAYPKL010000337.1:0-7308 GCA_964411285.1 uncultured Rikenellaceae bacterium | reverse complement strand
GATTCAAAATTCCCGGCGACGGAATGATTACTCCCGGTTGGAACCTGATCATATCCGTAAGCCTCAAGATCATTGTACAGTTTTACGTATATTCTATTTGTCTCATCCAGTTTTTTCAGATCAAAATCCGACCCGTAATACCAGTTGCTCTGGAGAACGGACTTTGGCATCTTCCTGAAAAAGACATCGGGTTTATGCCATGCATAATCGGACCATACCCATGGTCGCACGCCATTCTTTTCAACCTCGCCGATATAAAAATAGAGGTCTCCCCACCACAGATCATTCTGACGTACTATTACATAATCCTGACGTGTCTGATAAGATGCGAGTTCCTCATCCATTCCAAGGTGGAAAAAGCGGGGTTTACTAAAAATATCTGAAACCTCATTAATCAGATCGCGGCAGACAGCATAATAAGCATCCGTTGATACCATCCTTGAATAAGGGCCCATCCAGATATCATGGGTTGTGGCAAAGTTAAGTTTGGGAATGGGCTCCAAACCAAGCTTACGGATCTTCACAAGTTCCGCCCTTAGTTTTTCGGGGGACCAGGCATTTTTAACGGCAATTTCAGGGTGGCTTTCGTACTGAACAGCATCTCCAAGGTCGATTATGACCATGTTCATCCCGGCAGATGCCATCTCCTTTAATATGGAATCCCATACTGAATCATCAAAAGTAAGAAATGGCCGGTATCCATGGGCCCATTCCCTTGCTTCCTGACAGGTGGTGCAATTGTAATTGTCGTCCCTGTATTTCAGTGGGACACTGTCTTCCCACATATTGTAACTCAGATGGATAAGGTTAGCCCAGATAAGGTCCGGTGCGGTTTTTTGCTGAGGAAGCAGAATTCCAGGCATTGCGCTGGCGATACCTGCAGCGGCTACCTGTTTTATGAATTTTCTCCGGTCTGTCATTGTAAATGAATTATTATTGGTTAAAACAATTAATTAATATCTGTTACTGGTTACTGGTTACTGATTACTGGTTACTGATTACTGATTACTGATTACTGATTACTGATTACTGATCCTCCCACATTTCGTTGATACGTCTCACAGTTTCATCCACCAGTTTATACCCTCCCTCGGGTCCAACGAGATAGGCATCGGCACTGTATCCCCCTCCTTTTACAGCTCTTTCAGTGGGAAGGTAACCACTATGCTGACATGACAGCTGAACAAGAAATGTAAGAACTGCTTTGCTGCGCGATTTTATAAGCATCCCATAATCCATGAAAAGTTCGAATGGATTTGTTGCTATTGCTATATCTCCCAGCCGGATTATATGGAATTCTGCCGGATTAACATCATCAGCTCGATAGAATGGAAGAGTTGGCGGATTTTTAACTGGAAGAACCACTTTTGCAACCGTATGATGAAAAATCACTTTGTCGGAAATATCGGATTTCACATAGGGAAAAACATCATCGATTGACTGAATTAACCTGTTTGCCAATTCTTTACGGGCAGTTATTCCTTTCCTTTCAATCATAATATTCTCAGCCCTCCGGTAAATAAACTCATGGTTTGCAGGAGTAATATCACCCGCTGTTCCAACCTGGAAAAAGATAAATACATCCTTCCCGTATTTTTCGCGGAAGATTTCCCTGGCTTCGTTGTAGAAATCTGAAGAGACAAAGTTGGTTCCATCTGTAACCTGAGCCGTAGCGACACTGTTTATAACAATTCCTGTCAGTTTTTTATCATTATCCCAGAAGAAAAGCATTTGCACTTTTTCGTCATCAATACTCTCGTAATGAGAGAAATCGGGATCTCCCACCCCATACATTTTAGCGGTCCCGTCAAATTTGACACTTCTCCGGTTATGACCTAAAACCGCATTACCGAGACCCCAGCTGAAACCTCCGGGTGTCCTGTTTTCCCATGCCCTGATTACAGCCCCGGCGATCCTTTCAATAAAATAGGATTCGAACTCTGAAGGTTTCATTATCCCCTCATCATTGCTTATATCGTACAGCCCACGAAATTCATCATCAATGAAACCAGGCGAGGTGTGAGAATGAAGGGCATTCAGAAATAATTTGGAAGGATCAAAATCGGATAGTTTTCCGGAAATAACCGCCTGAAGTTTCTTTTGTGTCTGAGCCCTGATAAATAAAACGTCGCATGAAACCATTATAGCCTGTTCTTTAGTGCCATCTTCACCTCTGGTCTCAAGAGCCAGCACGGTAGCATTCAGGGGATCCTGTACTGCTACAGAGATCCTCTTATGCAACTGCCCTACAAGAGCAACCGGCTTGTCCGGAGTAATATCTGCAACTGCCCATCCAACATAAAGCTGATCTTCCCGTGCACTTATAACGGGATTAAAAAATACAAGTATGACAAGAGTCAGAACTGCATATTTTGCAGTTCTTATAAACAATCGGGTTACTATAATCTTCATTTTAATGTTGTATATCAGATATGTTAAGAATCATCAGATAGATTTAATTTATCTCTTATTCTTTTGTATATCCCAGAGATACGGTTTAAGCAGCCAGCCGGGAACACCACTGAGACGCTCCCTTATTGAATCCATCAAAGCTGGTGTAAATGGTTCTGTTTTGAAGAATTTTACATTCTCCTCCACCTGGCCCGGATTATCTGCTCCGATTACAAGAGAATCGACAAAATCAAGACTGCGTACATAACCAATCGCCAGTTCAGTCACAGAAATATTCATTTCTGCTGCAATTTCCCTGATTCTTTTTATAAATGAGCCTGCATCTCTTAAATTACCTTTAAGGTCAGCCGGATCCATAAAGAACAGACCCTGCAGGAAAATACTTCGTGCAAAAATTAACCTGTTCCTGAATCTCCCTGACTCTTCCGGACTGTGAACAGCTTCATCAAGCAAATTGACAGGGATCTGGAAAGCAGAAAAGATATCATTCTGCAGCATGGGTTCAATTTCACTGAACTCATAGCATGAAGCTCCTGCCCTTTTTATAATACCCCCGGAAAGAAGTTTTTCAAAGGTTACGGTTATTTCCTTCCCATGAGTTTTATAATCATTCGGGTCGTGCAAAAGCAAAATATCAAGGCAGCCGGTATCAAGATTGGTAACAGATTGTTCAACAGCCTTCATTATAACTCTTTCTGTTTCCTGTAAACTAACATTTCCCAGTCTGAATTTTGTAATGATTGAAATTTCCGGTCGCTTCTTTCTGACTGATCTGAAGTATTTCCCAATAATCTTTTCTGAACTGCCGTAGGCAGCTGCAGTATCGAGGCAGCTGATCCCATTATCCAGTGCAGCATCCAGTATTTTGAAAGCTTTCTCCTCGTCAGGCTGCCCTTCCTTGTTGGCTATACCATAGTTCATTCCAATCTGAACAGTACCCAGAGTCATTCCGGAAATTTTATAACCGGCATTCATATCAGATCTCTTTTATATTTTTCATACAATCGCGGATCTCCTGCTTCAGCTTTGCCGAAACCGGATCAGAATAATCGCAGTGATAGTTTCCGGGGCAGCCAAGTAATTCCATTGCGTAAGAATAACCTGCAAGGACATCTTCCTTCACGAAAATATTCCGAAGTCGCAGGATATTATCCAGATACATTGAAATATCCTCCGGACTTCCATTTTCAATATCCTTATACATAAGTCCTGAATTATTCGGAGTGCATGTAAACATTCCGTCAAGGTTTCTTTTTATTCCCGATTTAATTGCAGCATCAAAGGAGTCGAGCCCGCTGTAAAAAATTGAAAAATCCCTTTGCAAATAATCATCCCTGAAAAGGTCGAGGATAAGATTAAAATTTGCTGTTTTCAAACCTTTAATATTCTGATCAGCTGCCAGCTTCTTAAGTATCCCTGCAGTTATGGATACCTGGGCCACAGACGGAAGATCATAAATGAATACGGGGTATTTTGAGACCTTTGAGATTTTAGAAAAAAAGTTAATAATGCCGGTATCGCTTACTCTTGAATAAAAGGGGGCAGTGGTTACAACTCCGTCAATATCCAGGTCTCCCAGAGCGCTTATTCTGTCGAGTACCCTTGCTATTGAACAATCCATGATGCCAACCAGGACCGGGACTCTTTTCTTGACAAAAGCCACGCATTTCTTTGCTATTTCAGGATATTCGGAGTTACGTACAGACTCCATCCTGCCCATAGATCCCATGCAAAGGAATCCTGAAGCACCTGATGAAATCATTGATTCAATTTCTCCTTCAAAGCTTTTATCCACAAGAACCCCGTTTTCATCCAGAGGAGTTCCCAGCGCAGGGTAAAATCCATCTTTATAATGAGTTACTGTCATAATCTTTTTAATCAGGGTAAAAGCCTTTTGGTCGTCTGCCTCGGCCAGCTTCTGCATGATCTGAAGCCCTCGGCATACTTTACACCTGCCTGCAGGCCTCTGAATTTCGATACTGTTCTCACAAAGTCGAGAAAGTCGATTCCATCATGATCTCTCATCCATTTAAGCTGACTTTCATGTTTTTCAAGAGCATTCAGCTTTATTTCAAGAGTACCGGTAATATCGGTGTACTCTTCAGGGAGAAACCCGACACCTGCCAGAGTGTCCATGTAGTAAACAGGTACAATCGCCGGCCATGATCCTGTTTCTGTAAAATAATGCGGAATGCTGGAGGAGAAGCTTGCATTAAAAACAAGCTTGCTGGTTTCAACATGATCTCTCATGTAATCGTCGGGTGAATGGGTTATGATGATATCCGGACATACCTCCCGGATGACCTCAACCACCTTGCTGACCTGGTCTTCATTATGAGAATCAACAAACAGGTCATGAACATTTATGTTGATCACCTTTTTTGCACCAAGAGCCGCTCCCGAGGCTTCAGCTTCTGCCGTCCTGATTCCGGCAAGATCGCCGGGCATAATCACAGCATGCCCCATATCACCGTTGGCAACATGACACATAAAAACATTATGCCCGTTTCCTGCATACAAAGCGAGTGTTCCTCCGCATCCTATCTCCAGATCATCAGGATGACAACCAATTGCGAGTACGTTCATCTTATTTGCCGCTATTTAATATGTTTTTTACAGGTTGATCTGAATGCATTGATGCATCTTTCAATATGGTTTTCTTCCCATGAAGGATGAAGAAACAGGCTTATCGTTTTTTCCCTGAGAGAATTGGCAACTCTACAAAATGTCGTTTCGTATTTTACACTGTTCCCGTTTGTGTATTCAGCCGATCTGAACGGGAACTTATGTGCCCCGAATCCATTATGTTCCCTGTATGCTCTCTCCATATATGCTTCAGGCCACTGGATCCCGTAGCAGGGTATCCCCTGTTCGTGTAGTTCCCCGATCATTCCGGGGGCATCAATATCCAGGATTTCAGTATCGAGGATAACCGGGTACCACCAGTATGCATTTTTACGTTCGGAGGTGTTTACAGGCAGTTTCTTTATTCCCTTAAGATCCTTAAAAGCATTATCGTACATTGCGGCATACTTAAACCTTCTGGCCAGGTTCCATGAATCAAGCCGTTTCAGTTCATTGATACCAATTATGGATTGAATTTCTGTCATCCTGTAATTGAATCCGACCCTGTTATGAATATAGGGAAGTTTTTCTTCAAGGGCAAGCATGTTCAATCGCTCCTTTACATCGTATCCATGATCTCTGAATGAGCGGCATTCCCAGGCCAGATCCTCATCATTTGTAACAACCATCCCCCCTTCACCTCCAGTTGTAAAGTGCTTGCTCTGGCAAAAGCTGAAACAGCCTGCATCTCCTACCACTCCTGCCTTAATCCCGTTAAATTCACCGCCAAAGCACTGGGCACAATCCTCAATGACTTTAAGTTTATTTTTCAGGGCAATATTCAAAACAGGCCCCATATCAGCAACCACTCCGTACAGATGGACAACAATAATTGCTTTCGTTCTTTGTGTGATCAATGCTTCGATCTGTGCAGGATCGATAGTATGATCTTCGGTTACATCGCAGAATACAGGAATTGCTCCTGCCTGAACTACCGAAAATGAAGAAGCAATAAAAGAATATGAGGGCACTATAACTTCATCGCCCGGTCCTATTCCAAGGCCTGCAACAGCAACATGGAGCGCCGCAGTTCCGTTGGTGCATGAAATGGCAAAACGTGCGCCGATCCACTCAGCCCACTTTGTTTCAAATTCCATTCCTTTCTTACCGGTCCAGTAATTGACCTTCCCGCTTCTTAAAGGTTCAAGGACATCTTCGAATGTTTCATTTGCAAACTGGGGCCACATCGGAAAACCCAGATCTGCAACATCCGGGGCATTCATCACTTTTGTCTCTTTTTCCATTTTTTTATATTTATAAATCAGTATTCTTTTTCACGGATATTGTCAGCCGGCAGGCAGCTTTTCCACACTCTTCACGATCCTCATCATAATTGTATCCATACTTTTCAACGACTGGCCGGTAGAGAGCCGCACAATGAGCACAGTATGAATGATACGGCGCCAGATGGTTCATCTCTATCAGCATCGCCTTCGAGGGACATTTATTCATCTCAACAGTGAATTCACCCTTTATTTCATTTAGTGTCATTTTAAACCCTGCTGCTTCCTCATTCAGTGAATGTGCCCAGTATTTAAAGCATCCTGCCAGTCCTTCTTCAGCAATAAGCCTTTCGAGGGAATCAATTAAATAAAACCCGGAGAGCCAGCTCCAGAATTTATCCGGTTCTGCCGGGCCGGCTTTTCCTTCAAGAAATTTGAATCCTTCGCTGTAAGCCGGAATGAATTCGGTACATGATATCATTTTTCGATCTCTTTAAGAATAAATTTTTGCCTGCATGCGCCTGTCACATCGTTAAAATAATCAAGGACATATTCAAAGGGTGTGTTCTCACAAAGGGTTGTATAAACAGTATTGTACGTTTCGCGGTAATCAGTGCAGGGTTTTCCTCCGTTTCTGACAATATGAGCAATGGCAGGACATGCATCCTGAGAAATTTCAACATAATTTTCTCCGGATGCAATTCTGACAGGCCACTCTTCTTTATCATATATTTCCCTGAACCAGGAAACAAGCACCTCTTTATCACCACTCTTAAGCTTCTGGTTCAGAGGCTTGTAATATGCCCTGGCATATTGCTTAAGATAATCTGTCAGGGCATCTTTCCCAAAATTGTCATTCAGATATTTCATTAATAGATTAAGTGCAATATGAAAATCCTTATGAAGATACTTATTTTCTGAAGCTTTTCGCTCCATAATTTTTACACTTTGCCTATAGAGATTATCAAGGATCTTTCCGTTGACAAGCTTTACAAGAATATCGCCTGCATCATGAACAAGCTGGCCTGACCATGCTGTTCTGACTTCA
>CAYPKL010000336.1:0-3108 GCA_964411285.1 uncultured Rikenellaceae bacterium | reverse complement strand
ATTTTTTCTGGGTGGTTTATTTTATAGTTTAAGAAACCTGCGATTTGAGCTGTAAAATTAATTGCGGTAAAGAATCGAATCTGCTAAGAGTGACTCCTGTTGCTCCGCCTCCTGAATTTACATCTACAAATTCAGGATCGGGGTTAATTCCAAATCGTTTGTAAAAAGCATTTCTGATGAATTGCTTTACCTGCGAGGGATCAGCTTTTTGATTATCAATATGTACTTGAAAATAATCCCCCTGTCCTGCTGCATTTAACCTGACTGCTACAGCATCTTTACCAAATGCTTTCTTAAGCATTGCTCCGGCAAGATCTATAAGAGCAAGGCCACGGAAAAAATTTGATCCTTCAAGATTGCGAAAATCGGGTTTAACATTTCCGGAGAGGGATTCATCATCCAGACCTTTATTATAATTAAAAGGTTTTGCTTCACACTTTTCAAGCCACCGGTTTAAAAGATCCGGGCCTTTAATTCCATTTTCCCATTTAAAGATACCCTCCAAATCGGATCTTTCCGGCAGCTTTAGGGGATCAATATCAAAACTGCAATCACCAAGCTGTGAGAGAGTTACACTTTCTATCCATTTATCAGGATGGTGAATCAACCAGAAGTTCTTTGCCACCTCTCCAAAAAGGTATGCAACTATTGCACGTAATGGAATGCCGGTCTCTTCCACTATGTTGCCGGAAGGCTCCGTTCTTTTAATAACAGGATCACGCCATCCGTCAAATAATGAATTAATGTTATCTTCAGCTTTTTGTGAGGCAGATAAAGATTCGATATGGTAATTATCAATCATTTGACTGATGAACCAATCGCGGTTAGCGTTTATTTGTTCCCGGAGTTCATTTTGGGTTATGCACAGTGGCAGCTGTAGCAGGACCGTGCAGATCCAGGAAATATTCTCCCTGGTAAGCTCTCCATCCGAAACCAGGTCATCTTCAATATGTTTAAAGAAATCGGTGTCGAGCTGAAGACGGACAAGTATTGCAGCAATTTCAGCGGCTTTACCTGTCATTTTACGCATTTCGGTGGTTGTCGGGTACCCCGATCCTGTTGTCTCAGCATAGACTCCGCAAGACCAGCGCCATGCATTAAGATCCCGTTCAACACTATATGGGAAAATAATATGAAACCGGTCACCGGGAACAGGGTATGTTCCGATAATCCTGTAGTTATCTTTCGGATTGGAGGAGATCAGAGTTCCCTGGCCAGCCCGTCCTTTCTGTTCAGTGGCCTGATCAAGTGAACCTGCTCTGACTCCTGTTCCATATTCAGCCTGACATGCAAGATGTACCAGTAAATCGGGGGAGATACCTATATCAAAAAGAGAATTTATTGCATTTTTTATTGCTACTGTTACGGCTGATGAACTTGAAAATCCTCCTTGCGGAATATTACCGGTGGAGACAAGACGAAGTCCTTTGAAGTTTTGAAATCCAAGATACTCCCTGATTTTTGCACCCAGATTACCTGTGCGGAGTGTGCGAAGTGAAGCTATGGCATTTCCTATCAGCGCAAAAGGCCTTCGCATATTGCTTGAAATCCATAAAGTTGATGGGGGGAGCGGTTGATTCTTTCTGCGCCTTTCAGCAAGTTCTTCATCGCTGAAATAACCAAGTGACAGGAGGAGCCCTTCGCTCATTCTTGTACCAAATTTCTCATAAGCATTCATGTCAGATATTTCATCACCCGGATACATGGCATTGAAATCGGAGGGAATGAAATTAATACTTTCGCGGTATTGCTGATTCATGGGTACATAATGAATGCGGCCATCATCTGCACTTTGCAGAATTACTATTACCTGCTCATCTCCGCTTTCCACACTTGCCCCTATTGGCATCTGCCACGCCGGACCAAAAAACCGGCTCATATCAGGATGCATGAATGCGATCCTGAGCCTTCCTCCGGAAATACCTATTCCCACGGGTTTACCGGGTTCAAAAGGCAGCTTTTCCTTCTTTATCATAGTAAGCAGATCGCCAATCTGGCGGATAAGTGATTGAATCTGTCCGGCAGGACGGTCATTACAAATATCAAGGGCAGCCTTTTCAACTTCCATCTCCTCGGGCACCAGAAAACCGATATTTGAAGCCAGCAGACCCTCCAGAAGAGCAAGATCCATAGGTTGAGTGACGTCGGAAGTAAGAAGATCATATTCCGGTTCTGCAATGGAGGTGGTCAGTGTACGTATATCTCCATTATTTTTGGCTATGGATTGTATCAGATCGGTAAGATAGTACTGACCCTGAGCATTATCATTAGTAATGTTTGCAAGGTAATTGTATAAAGTTGCTGCCCTTACAACATATAAAGGGCAGTTTCCTTCTGTTATGTTCAGCAGTGACTGACGCGTCAGAAGATTCTCCTCCGCATTGATATCGCGTTCTTCAACGATTCGGAGCACTTTGCCGCTCTCGTCTCTTAACACCCGTCCTTTGCCTGCATTTTTTGGTGCTTCATAAACAGCAGTCAGAAATGTCAGATCTGCCTCATGATCACCTTCACAATGCAGTTTAGATATCCTTCTGAAAACAGATGAAGGGATTATCCGGTCGCCCATCGTAATAACAAGCAGTGGATCTTTCTCAATCAGTTCCGTAACACAAAAAGCTTCATATACCGCAAAGGCTGTTCCTCCTGCCGGATCATCTGATAAAACATAAGTATTATAAGGTCCGAGTGCTTCTGTGACTTCCTCGTACCGGTAACCGACAATGCAGATTGCCGGAGCAGCTTCGAAGCGCTTAAATGCATCAATTGAATGCCGTGCAAGAGGGATACCATGAACTTTCTGGATACACTTTGGTTCTTTACCAAATCGGGTCCCCTTTCCTGCAACAAGGACGACAAGAACCGGAATATCATGATTAATTTCTTCTTTAACAATCAGGTTTTCCGGGTTGAGAACTTTTTCCTCGCTTAATCGAACTGCATATTTTAGCATTCCATAACAGGTTAGAAGAATAGTGAGAAAATTAATATTAAATTTCTTATCCGGCAATTTAAACAGAATCAATTTGAATTCTGAGTCAATTACGATTTTTCAACAATTCCTTATTGAACAGGAGCAGGTTATTATTACTTTTAACCGTTAATAAG
>CAYPKL010000335.1:0-4657 GCA_964411285.1 uncultured Rikenellaceae bacterium | reverse complement strand
GTTCAGGGCGGCACTGACGATGTCGTTGATCTGCATATGAAGCATCTCGCCCGTCGGCGTTCGGGCAAAGTCCAGCAGCCCCTGCACAATGTTTTTGCAGCGGTTCGTCTGGTGGATGATCTTCTTCATGTTTTCCCGGGTGGCGCCATTCTCCGGAATATCCTCTAACACCAGGTTGCCGTAAAGGAGGATCCCCCCGAGGGGGTTGTTGATCTCATGGGCGACGCCGGCGGCCATCTCGCCGAGCGCGGTCAGTTTTTCCGACCGGGTCAGTTGCTCATGGGCTTTCTGCAATCGCTCATCGCGGTCCTTTAGGGACTTCGACATGTCGTTGAACGCCTCATCCAGCATGTCGAACCCCGATATCTTGTCCGGGGAGAGCCGGTAGTCGAGATTGCCGGATGCAATCGCCTCGGTCCCTTTCTTCAGGATGCGGATCCGATTGATGATCGTATTCCCCATCTGCAGAGAAATGATAAAGGCGATGATCATGCCCAAGGTCGTGATTCCCAGGTTGATCCAGATCATCCTCCACATGATGTCCCGGTATTTCGCCTCCAGAATGCCGGTATAGAGAATCCCGATGAGTTTCCGATCGATGTTGTATAGCGGCGTGTAGGTCGTGATGTACCATTCGTTGACCACGAAGGCCCGGCCCACCCAGTCCCTGCCCTCCTTGATGACCCGGTTATAAACCTCTTTCGACAAAGTGGTGCCGATCGCCCGCTGGTTTTCTGTGGTCATCACATTCGTCGCGATGCGCACCCCGCCCTGGAATATGGTGGCAACGCCGATTTCACGACCTTTGTATTTCTCATCGTGGTAGATGGTTTCCCTGATCCTGTCCACGATGTAGCGGTCCCGGCTCAGGAGGACACCCCCGACCAGGACGCCGAGCAGATTTTGTTTCTTGTCCTTGATCGGATAAGCGGCCCGCATGACCATCCCTTCCGAAAGCTGTTTCTCTTCCATTTCAATAGATTTCGGCGTCTTGACAATTGCAATGGCCACCCGCTCGGCAAGCGACGGGTTTTCACGGATGATCTTTTCGATGGGTATGAGTTCGGTCGATGCCTGCGGCGCCCCGGTTTTGATGCATTTTCGGACCACGGGGTCCCAGAGCATGTCATCCCCCCTGATATTCCGATTGGTGGCCCGATAGAGGACTTTACCATTCACATCTACGACGGAAAGCATGTCGAGAAACGGGTGTTCCCCGGACGCTTGTATTACCTGAACATGCCGTATCAGGCCATTGAGACTCTCCAGCCGTTGCTGCTTTTCAAGGGCAAAGGCCTCATACAGATCCGATCCTTCCGCAGAAAACTGGGTCAGAGAGACAATTCTTTCCAGGGTATGGTTGTAGATCAGTTTTGCGGTATTGATGTCCTGACGTACCCGGTTCTGGACTTCGTCCATCGTGCTTTTGTTGATCGTCCATATCCCGACCAGGGTGGCCACAAAGCCGGTAAGGCAGGTTGCGATCAGGAAGCCCACGATCAGGCGGGAATGCAGATCCAGCTTCGAGAGCGGGTTGAACCGTTCTTGGTTGATTCTCATCGGAAATGTCCCGTAAAGTTCCGCTGCGTGCGCCCCACCCCGCCCGGCGATCGGGGTATTCCGGGGCAGACGTCATCGGTCGGTGTCATCGGGATGGTATCATCGGAGGGGTGAAATAATCAACATATCTTTGTCGTAATCAGGAAGCCTGAGGGATAAGGCCCCGGTCACTTCGGCATTATGAACCGGCTCCGCCGATCATCTTGTTCACCCGGGAAAGCAGCTCCACAACGGGAATGGGCTTGGCAACGTAGGCGTCCGCCTCCAGATATTCCCCGTCCGTTTCGGGAGAGAATTTGAAACCCGTCTTCTCAGTCACCGCGGTGACCATCATGATGGGGATGGTTCGGCAGGCCTCGTCATGCTTGAGGTCGTAGCAGAAGTCGAACCCGTCCGTATGCCGGTCCATCATGACGTCCAGGATGATCAGGTTCGGTTTTTCTCCCTCCAGCGCCTTTTTTCCGTCGCGGATGTTCAGCGCATGCTTCACCTCATAGCCGTTGTTTTCCAGCACGATCCTCAGTGCATCACCATAGTCCTGATCGTCATCAACAATCAGTATCTTCTTTTTCGACATTGCGGCCTCCGATGATTGAATTTGATCCTACCCTTTTTGATCCGATGCGGCGATCGCCCCGGCGACTTCCAGCGTTCCGATATGAACAGGACAAAAGTCGGAACAGCGTCCGCAACCAGTGCACCCGCACAAACCTCCCTGAATGTCCGTTCCGTGGTAGTCGAGAAGCTTGTGTTCATGACGCCTCTTCAGCCGCAACGCCTGGGTGGGTCTTCCATTGTGACCGGACGCCTCCCGGGTGAATCCGCCGAACAGGCAGGCATCCCAGGACCTTTCGCGAAGTCCCTGCCCGGGACCGGACGGATGATCACAGATATTGAAACAAGTACATGTGGGACAGACGTACGTACAACCGCCGCACTGGATGCATTTCTGTCCCAAGCGCTCCCACACCCCCTCGTCGGCGGTGCGGTCCTTGAGCCGGTTCATGGCCTTCGGGATGGAATCCACCCGGGCGATTGCTCCGACGGACCTCTGCCGGAAGGCTTCAACCTTCTCGCCGGCAAGATCGTCATCGAGATCGGCAAGCGGAAACAAAGACAAGGCCGCTTCGCCTTTCTTGCTGCCTGCCTCGATGATGAAAAACTCGTCGGCGTCAAAGAATTGCAGATCGAAACCTTTGTGGGTCACGGGACCGCTTTCCATCGTGGTGCAGAAGCAAGTCTCGTTCTGCGGGCCCGGGCAGGCCATGACCACGGTTGTGACCGCATCCCGCTTCGCCTCGCAATAGGCGTCGCAACGGTCCCGGGTCATGAAACTCGCGGACTGGAGGAGCCCCATCATGTCGCAGGAACGAATCCCGAACAGGAGGGTCTTCGTGGCGGCGTGTACCTCCCGGTATTCACCTTTTTCCACTGCAAAGATCACTTCGCTCTGGGGGAAGAGCGCGGACTTGGGAAGAAACGGGGTCTTCTTGTAATCAAGGGTGAAGGAATCCTCGTCAAAGGTATCGAACAGGCAGTCGCCATTGGTTCCCAGGGTCGGCGCCAGGACGCGGTATTCCCCGGCCCAGTGTTTCAGGAGGTTCTTGAGTTCGCTCTTGGCCAGTTTTTTCATACGCATCTCCTCACTTTTACGGCGCATCCCTTGTATTCGGGAATCTTTGCCGAAGGATCCAATGCCGGATTGGTCAGGACATTTATCGGGGATTCGTGGAAGTGGAACGTGGAAAAGACGACCTTCTTCGGCACGCATGTCGTGACCTCGGCCTTGGCCTTTACTGAACCTCGCCGCGACGTGATTTCGACCATGTCGTTGTTCCGGATGCCCAGATGCTTCGCGTCCTCGGGATGGATCTCGACTGTGGCTTCGGGGGCCTCCCTCGCCAGCAGACTGATCCGCCGGGTCATGGAGCCGGTGTGGTAATGGAAATAGATGCGCCCGGTCGTCAGCATGAAGTCGTATTCCTCATCCGGCGTCTCGGCTACCGGCCGGAAGTCGCAGGGGAGAAACGTCCCCTGTCCTTTGGAAAACCGGTCCCGGTGCAGGTAAGCCGTGCCCGGATGTTCTTCGTTGGGGCAGGGCCATTGCAGGCCGTGGGAGGTTTCGAGCCGGGGATAGGTGATCCCCGTGTAGGAAGGCGTCAGAAGATTGATCTCCTTCATGATATCAGCCGTGGAGCCGTAATCCATGGGGTAACCGGAAAGGCGGCTCACCTCGCAGATGATCTTCCAGTCCGGCCGGGCCAGACCGGGGGGAGAGACGGCCTTCCGCGCGAGCTGGACCCGCCTCTCCGTGTTGGTATAGGTGCCGTCCCGCTCGGCAAACGACGCCGCGGGCAGAACGACATCCGCTTTCGCCGCGGTCTCGGAAAGAAAGATATCCTGGACCACCAGAAAGTCGAGACTGGAGAGCGCCTGTTCGATATGCGAGCTGTCGGGATCGCTCATCATCGGGTTTTCCCCCATGACGTAGAGGGCCCGAACCTCCCCCCGGAGCGCCGCCGTCATCATCGCCCCGATCGTCAGACCGGGCTTGTCGTCGAGCCCCGAAACCCCCCAGGCATCCTCGAACTTCTTCCTCGCGGCCGCATCCGCCACCGGTTGATAACCGGAAAAGACGTTGGGAAGGGCGCCCATGTCGCAGGCGCCCTGGACGTTGTTCTGACCCCGCAGCGGGTTGACCCCCGTGGAAGGCCTTCCGACATGACCGGTCAGCATGGCCAGGTTGGCGCAGGATTTGACGTTGTCCGTCCCCGTCGTGTGCTGGGTGATGCCCATCGCGTAGACGATCATCGCCTTCCCAGCCGCGGCGTACATCCGGGCCGCCTTCCCCAGATCATGGCGGTCGATCCCGGAAATCTTTTCCACGACCCGGGGGCTGTAACGGCTGACGAGGGTCTGGAGCTGCTCGAATCCCTCCGTCCGGTTTTCACCGTACTCCCGATCCAAGAGCCCCTCTTCGATGATGATGTTCATCATCCCGTTCAGAACGGCGACATCCGTGCCGATATTCTGCCTCAGGTGCAGAGCGGCGAACCGGGCCAGCGGGATCTCCCGCGGATCGATGAGGAGCAGTTTC
>CAYPKL010000334.1:0-5853 GCA_964411285.1 uncultured Rikenellaceae bacterium | reverse complement strand
GCTATCTGAAGTAACCGATGCCCTTCTTACGCGCTGGATGACGCATCTCATGGAATAATGTTTTGAAGAGACCAAATATATGCAATCGGTTTTAGAAACAATAAAATGATGTTTTATATTATATTTGTCCGGGTAAACTGTTTCCGATGGACTTTATCACAATAGTAGCTGTCGCAATTGGCCTGTCATTCGACACGTTTGCTGTTTCACTCTCATTTGGTGTTGTACAAAATAAAGTCCTGTTCAGACAGGCGGTACGTGTAGCCCTGATTCTGGCCGTCTTCCAGGCAGGCTTGATGGTGACAGGTTTTTTTCTTGGCTCACTGATAAGCGATATCATGAAATCGGCTGATCATTGGGTGGCTCTGATCCTCCTTACATTCCTGGGAATAAAAATGATCATTGAGGGATTGAAAAACAAGGAAGAGGAAGGAATTAGAGACTATAGCAAGCCGCTGACCCTTATCACTATAGCTGTAGGAACAAGTATTGACGCATTTGCGGTGGGTATCAGCTTTGCTTTACTGAATATAAGAATCTGGTATTCGGCCATCATTATCGGAACAGTAACCTTTCTTGCATCAATGACTGCAATCAGGATCGGTAAATCAGCAGGATCCAGGCTTGGCAGAAAAGCAGAACTATTGGGAGGAATAATCCTTATTCTGATTGGTATTAAAATTTTTCTTGAGCATGTACTTGCCATATAACCGGGCACCCTGAGATTAGAGCGGCAGTTCGATAGAATCCGCAACTTTTTCCGGATTAAATCTATTGATGTTCAGTCAGCATGAAGCAAAAAAGAAATATAATTCCCGTTCTGATCGTCTTTATGGCCTTCATTGCAACTGCTCTCAGCTTCCTTGACAGGCAGGTACTTTCAATTTCCATTATAAGGATCAAACAGGATTTTAATATCACTGATGTTGAATATGGATTCATTAATACAGGATTCCTGATCAGCTATGCTATTATGTTTACCCTGGGAGGCATCCTGATCGACAGGTATGGCAGCCGCCTTGGACTTGCATTTTCTGTTGGTTTCTGGTCTTTTGCCTCTTTGCTGCATAGCCTGGCAAACAATGTTATCCATTTTGGGATATTCCGGTTTTTGCTTGGTCTGGGTGAAGGAGGCGCCTTTCCGGGAGCTGTTAAAGCGGTGGTCGAATGGGTTCCAAAAAAAAGACAGGCTCTTGCCAATGGAATTGCTATCGGTGGTTCAGCATTGGGTGCAGTTATTGCACCTCCCCTCTGTGTTTATCTGATCAATATTATTGGATGGAGGGGAGTCTTTCTTGTTACCGGTGCAATTGGTTTCGTATGGCTGGCCGGCTGGTTGTTGTTACCAAAAAAACCAGACCTTAAGGCAGAGCAAAAAACAAATAATTCCAAAAGTACTGATGGTACAACACCAGGAGAAAGATTGGCGTTGTCGAAGCTGCTAACTTTCAGGGAAGCATGGGTGTTTATTGCAATGAGATTCCTGCTCGATCCGATCTTCTACTTTTACATGTTCTGGATACCGAAATATCTTAATGAAACAAGAGGTGTCAGCATGACGGATATCGGGAAACTGGCATGGATACCATTTCTGGCAATGGGAATATCCAATGTGCTTGGAGGATGGATTTCCGACCTCATTTTCAGGAAAACCTCAGGTCTCAATTTCTCCCGCAAATCGGTTATGGGCTTTGCGGCTCTTTTAACATTCTCAGCGATACTTGTTAAATATGCAGATACAGCCGGGGCTGTAATTATAATAATGTGCATTGTCTTTTTTGCCCATGGATTATGGATAACGAATTACATAACATCAATAACAGATATTTTCGGGAAATCAGCAGCTTCGACAATTATTGGATTTTCAGGGAGTGCAGGTGCAATTTCTGCCCTGGTGGTAAATCCGCTAATCGGTCTGATCATTACAAATTATTCCTATAACCCGCTCTGGATTTATGCCGGGATAATGTACCCGGTTGCATTTATTATTTTTATAATTTTTATTCCTGAAATAAGGTTAAACAATCATTTCATGGCAAACGAAAATTCATAGAAAAATGAGCAATGATAATAAACTGACACAAAAAACGGATAAAAGCAATTCTCCCCGGATCGGCTTTTTTGGGGTCGGATATGACAAATACTGGGAGCAGTTTGATGGATTACTAACCGAACTTATTGTTAAACACAAAGCAATTCTGAAAAAGATCCCCGGCAGATACGCCATAGTCGACTTTGGAATGGTTGATAATCCCCTGAAAGCATATGACGTTGTTCAGAAACTAGAATCGGAAAACCTCGATATTGTTTTCTGCACAATGCTTACTTACGCAACATCCGGCACATTCGGGATTATCATAAAAACCTTAAAAATTCCGGTGGTCCTGATCGCTCTTCAACCGCTTAAAGCGCTCGATTATACAAAGGCATCAACTTATATGCAGCTCGCAAATGATGACATTTGCGCATTGCCAGAATTTGCTGCCACGGCAGTCCGCATGGGTAAAAAGGTACCGGATATGATCATAGGGACTCTCTTTGATGATCAGGCAGCTGACCGGCAAATTGAAGAATATTGCCGGATAGCCGCTGTTTTACATGGTCTTAAAAATGCTCATTTCGGGCATCTGGGACATCCCATAAATGCAATGCTCGACATGCATACCGACGTTACAATGCTGACCTCTGCTTTTGGTTGTCATGTTACTGAACTTGAGGCAAATGAGCTTCTTCATTATTATAACCTGGTTACTGAAGAAGAGGAGGCATTCAGCAAAAAGACAATACTCGGATTTTTTGACACCCCCGATCCTGTATCTGACCCCATTTCACTTAAACTCCGGGAAAGCGACCTGGCAGTTGCCTCGCGGGTCTACGTGGCTTTGAAGCATTTTGTTGAAGGCAGAAAACTTAACGGGCTCGCATACTATTATGAAGGGCCTGAAAACAGCGACGAGAGACTGGTGATGACAAGCCTGGCAGTTGGCAATTCAATTCTGACCTCTGACGGATTTCCTATGTGCGGAGAGTCTGACTTAAAAACACTTGTTGCCCTTTTCATTATGGACAGGTTTGGTATCGGCGGAAGTTTTGCTGAGTTTCACCCGGCAGATTTCAATGAAGGTTTTATTCTTGTCGGACACGACGGACCACATAATATTGCAATTGCTTCCGGGAAGCCCGTATTAAGAAGCCTTAAAAAATATCACGGCAAGCCTGGATATGGGGCCGGAGTCGAATTTAACATTAAGGAGGGCCCCATCACTTTATTATCAATAAACTCAGCATTTGACGGTAAATTCAAATTCGTTATTGCCGAAGGAGAATCGGTGAAGGGACCAATTCCTCCGACAGGCAATACAAATACCCGTGGTTTTTTCAAACCTGATATCAGGACCTTTTTACAACGCTGGATAAAAGAGGGACCGACCCACCATTTTGCTCTTGGCGTGGGACATCATGCTTCTGCAATCAGAAAAATTGCAGATTATCTTAATATTGAATCAGTAATAGTTACTGCCGGTCAGCATGATCAGTTCAACACTTTTGATTAAAAAAGCAACGACATTATGAAGAAAGTATTTATAATTCTGCTTATTGCATTCACCGGCTTCTTTAATTATCTGACTGCCCGCGATGAAATTGGGTATGACCTTCTCAGAAAAAACTTTGAGAATCCTCCCGATAATGCAAGACCAAAAGTTTACTGGTGGTGGCTCAATGGAAGAACAGATTCATCAAGGATGATAACAGAGATAAAAGCAATGAAGGATGCGGGCATTTCAGGGTTCGATATTTTTGAGATTGGAGTGCCAAAAAGTGATACGGTCATTAAACCCGGACCAGCTTTTCTGAGCAGAGAGTCCCTGAAATCAATAAAGCTGGCAATTGATCTGGCAGGCAAGGCTGGAATGCAGGTTGGCCTGAATATGTCAAGCAGCTGGAATGCCGGAGGCAGCTGGATTCAACCCGATCATGCAGCCAAATCAATTTATTGTTCAAAGATCAGGATTTCAGGGAACATGCCGAAAAACATAAAATTGCCATTCCCCGTCATCCCGAAATCAGGTGGTATTGAGAAACAAAAAATGCTTTCGGATTCTTCTTCAGAGAAACCTGCCTGGTACAAAGAAATAGCTGTAATTGCTGTTCCTGCAGGTAATTCAGGACAAAAACCAGATACATCGGGAATAATTGTTGTCTCCGCCTTTTTCAATCCGGAGAAGGAATTTCTTCAATGGGATCCTCCTTCCGGCGATTGGGACATTTACAGGTTTGTATGTTCAAATTCCGGTGAACAGCTTAAACTTCCGAGCAGGTTTTCTGCCGGGCCCATAATTGATCATTTTGATTCGACAGCCACCGAATTCCATTTTCTGTATGTCATAAACAAACTTAAGTCGGTTTTGGATGACTTCAGCAAATGTGCTTTAAAGAGTCTTTATCTGGCCAGCTATGAGGTTACCGGTAATGTATGGACCCCTTCTCTGCCTGCTGAATTTCAAAAACTTAATGGATATGATCTGTCAAAATTCCTGCCTTCCTTTTTTTATCAGGAACTTTATGATCCGGAAACCCTGAAGAACTTTCAGGCTGATTTCAAAAGAACCCTTTCCGGGTTGATGATCAAAAACTTTTATGGAACAGCAAAGGAGATAGCCAATAAGTACGGATTGAAAATAAATTCGGAATCGGGAGGACCAGGATTGCCGCTGCACAATGTGCCTGTTGAGCCGCTTGCATCACTTGGCGCACTCGATCTTCCCAGGGGTGAGTTCTGGATCAATCACCCCTATTTCAATGAAAAGGGGATCGATATACTGAGAGTAGTAAAAGAAGTTTCTGCTGCATCGCACATTTATAACCGGGGAATTGTTGAGGAAGAATCCTTCAGCAGTTTCCAGCACTGGCAGGAGGGGCCATTTGATATGAAACCTTTCGGCGACAGGGCTTTTTGCGAAGGACTAAACCGGGTTGTCATTCATGGGTTCAGTCATAATCCTGATGGTACCGGCTTCCCGGGAATAGTCTATCATGCAGGTACGCACTTTAATGATAAACGCGTCTGGTGGACTAAAATCAAGCCTTTTAACGATTACCTGGCAAGAATATCCGGCGTTTTTCAGGTATCTGATTTCTTTGCTGATGTCCTTTTTTACTATGGAGATGATGTTCCAAACTATGCCGGACCAAAAAATGGCCGGTTTACTGCGGGTCCGGGATATGACTATGAAGTTATTAACACTGAAATACTCAAAAAACTCACTGTAAGGAACGGGAAACTGGTCGTGCCGGGAGGCGCTCAATTTTCCATTATGGCATTTGAAGAAAACGACAAAATGGATCCTGCGATCTTGCTCAAAATAAATGAACTTGTCAGCGAGGGTGCAATCATTTCAAAAACTTCTTCTGTAAAGGCGCTGGTCTCAATGGGGATCCCTCCCGACCTGGATTACAATGACAAAAATCTGTTTACTATTGATTATATTCATTATGTTAGGGGAGAAACTGATGTCTATTTTGTCAGGAATACAACGGATAAGTGGATTTCCAGAAGCTGCAGTTTCCGCCAGCAGAATAAAACTCCTGAATTCTGGGATCCTGTTTCCGGAGAAATTTCCGAAGTACTTATTTATGACAGGAAAGAAAAACAAATCACGGTTCCTGTTACCCTTGCCCCTTATGAATCGCGTCTGATAGTTTTCAAAAAAGCTCCCGAGCCCCTCCATTTTAAAAGTGAATTTTCAGATGAAAAGAATCCGCCTCCGGTAAGTTTCACAAAAAACGGCATCATTTTTCTGAAGGATGGCGTGTACAAGCTGACAAATGAAAAAGGAACTGTTGAAATAACCA
>CAYPKL010000333.1:0-2702 GCA_964411285.1 uncultured Rikenellaceae bacterium | reverse complement strand
AATAAGAATATGATAAAAATCATTAAAAAGCCTCATTAATTATTACTCACAGCACGAAAATATTTATAATTTGGCGGCTTGTTAAATAATTAACAATAACCATTCTAAAACCTGATATATGAACAACCTTCAAGGATCATTCGTTATTAAAAACATTAAAAGGCTGTTTCTCTTAACTGCTGTATTACTTACGCCTCTATGCCTTTTTGCTGCAGGTGGGGAAGTCCCTTCATTAGGATCCATCCGTGTTGAGTTTTTCATATTTGGGCTTATCCTTCTTGGAGTTGCGTTGTTTCACAAACAGACTTTCTGGGTTGCGGTTATCGGATTAACTGTCCTTATGACGTTTAAGTTTTTATTTGATCCGGGATTTCATTTCATGGAACATTTCTTTGGAACAACTCCTATTGGCGAACAACTTATGGACAAGGAACTTCGACAGGGAGAATGGGGTATAATACTGAACCTCCTGGGGTTGCTTCTTGGATTTGCAGTTCTTTCGAAGATCTTTGAAGAATCAGGAGTACCTGATATCCTTCCCAGATATCTCCCGAATGATTGGAAAGGACCCTTCATGTTATTGATTTTCGTTTTCATCTTATCATCATTTCTCGATAATATAGCTGCCGCACTTATTGGTGGAACAATAGCGCTGGTTGTTTTTAAGAACAAGGTCCATATAGGTTATATAGCTGGTATTGTGGCGGCAAGTAACGCCGGTGGTTCTGGCAGCGTTGTCGGCGATACAACCACAACAATGATGTGGATTGACGGAGTTTCGGCGTTTAATGTTTTTCATGCTTATGTTGCAGCAGGTACTGCTTTGATCTTCGTTGCATGGTTTGCCTCACACCAGCAGGATAAATACCAGCCAATCCAGAGTAATGCAGATCCGAACATTAAAATCGACTGGTTAAAAATATTTAATGTTGCCCTTATCCTTGCAGGAGCAATTATTTCCAACATTCTATATGATATGCCTGCGCTGGGCGTATGGATAGCAATAGTAATAGGAGCGTTTATTCGTCATGTACCATGGAAAGAGGTCCCCGGAGCAATAAAAGGAACTATTTTCCTTCTTTGCCTCGTAACCTGCGCATCCCTGATGCCTGTTGAAGAGCTTCCCAACGCATCGTGGGTGACAGCATTTGCCCTGGGATTCCTATCAGCAGTCTTTGACAATATACCCCTTACCAAACTTTGTCTCGACCAGGGGCACTATGACTGGGGCATGCTTGCCTATACTGTCGGATTCGGTGGATCGATGATCTGGTTCGGTTCTTCGGCAGGTGTTGCTATCACCAATAAATTCCCTGAAGGACGCAATGTTGTGCTCTGGGTAAAAAAAGGATGGCATGTGGCAGTGGCTTATGTAATAGGATTCTTTGCCCTGTACTTGTTATTGGGCTGGGAGCCTGCCGATAATAAAGAACATAAGATTATAAATTGCCCAGTACCCGGATGCCCGATGGTAAATCAACACGAGGCTGCAATAAGCCCGGGAACAGCAGAGTATTTTGAGTTTGGGAGATAGAATCAGGCTTTCTTACTCTCTTTATAATCCTTCAGCAACGATTGAAAGACCTCTTTGACTGAAGATATTTTTGTAGCCCTGAATGCATTTGACCCGGCAAAAGCATAGCCATTTTCAAAATTACCCTTCAGGGCATTAATAAGTGCAATGATAATACAATAGGGACTCCTTGTTATGTCGCAGGTCCTGATACATTTAAAAGGACACTTTTTCGGTTGCTTTTTACCGGCTTTTACTTTGGTAATAAAATTGCTTAATATAGCTCTCCCGGGCATCCCGACCGGACTATTGATGATTTTAATATCCTCTTCGCTGGCGTTAATATATGATTGTTTAAAAGCATCTGATGCATCGCATTCATCAGTAGTTACAAATATTGTTCCCATCTGTACCCCTGATGCACCAAGCTTCATAATATTATGAATATCCTCACCTGTATAGATACCTCCGGCTGCGATCAATGGAATAGGCTGGTCATATTTATCCTCGAAAACTTTTAATTCAGAAACGATCTCAGGGACAAGTTTTTCGAGCTTATAATTATTATCATTTATCTGCTCCTCTTTAAATCCCAGGTGCCCTCCCGCTTTCGGCCCTTCCACAATGACAGCATCAGGAAGATAATCATAATTTGTTTTCCATTTTTCGCAGATTATTTTCGCGGCTCTGGCAGATGAAACAATCGGAACGAGTTTAGTAAGAGAATCCTTTTTTAAAAATGACGGAAGATCAAGAGGAAGACCTGCACCGGCAACTATAATATCAACTTTTTCAGCTATCGATGTTTTAATCATATCTGCAAAATTCGACATCGCAACCATAACATTGACTCCGATTACACCCTTTGTCTTTTCTCTTGCTTTGCGTATTTCCTCTTTCAGACCATGAATACTTGCTTCCAGAAAATTTCCGGAAAAGTCGTTGTAAAGAAGTCCCAGTCCGGCGCTGGAAATAACCCCGACACCACCCTCATTAGCCACAGCTGCTGCAAGTCCCGAAAGCGAAATCCCGACCCCCATGCCACCCCGAACTATCGGAACAGCAACTGTCAGATTGCCAATTTTTAATCTTTTCATTTTTTAAAATTTTGCTAAAGGTATTCTAATAACAACACATCCACCTGTAAAACGGATAATTAACATAAATGAGCTGCTGAAATTTGCTTTAT
>CAYPKL010000332.1:0-17422 GCA_964411285.1 uncultured Rikenellaceae bacterium | reverse complement strand
CAGCAGGAATGTGCATTTTTCTTGATCCTGAATATTCAACACCGGAAACACGATGGTATATTATCACCGATTCTTTAATACCTTTTTTTTATTACAGTCCGGCTATTTTATATGACGGACCTCTATTATTAAAGAAAGGTGGAACACTTCATCTCAGGTACCGGATCTGGATACTTCCGGGTGCATATAACAGGGCACAAATAGAATCAAAGTATGTAAAATACCTGGAAAAAACATAAGTAAAAGATTAAGGTGCAATTCTAAATAAATATTTATGGAAAAGAAAGTTGTAAAAAGAACCATCACCAGAAGAGATTTCGTTCAGAATTCAGCAAAGATGGCAGCAGGCGCCGCCTTGCTGCCTGCAATATTACCATCATGCTCGTCGGGTAAAGGAGCTAACGACAGGATAAGGATAGCCCATATCGGAGTCGGAGACAGGGGGAAATGGGAACTTTTGTATTACCTTTTGCCATTGAGAGGGGCTATGAATATAGCAGTGTGTGATGTTCATAAAAACCGCCGGGAGGAAACGGCAGCTGAAATAAATCAATTCTACAGGAACAATAATGATACTGTTCCGGAATGCAAACCCTATCTCGATTTTGAAGAGATCCTTCAGAGAAAAGATATAGATGCGGTACATATAACAACTCCCGACCATTGGCATGTGCCTGCTGCAATCAAAGCAGCGAGGGCAGGCAAACATGTAATGCTGGCAAAACCGCTTGGACTAAGTTATCCAGAGTATAAGATCCTGTCAGAGGAATTGAAATCAAACAATGTCCGGTTTCACTATGGTACTCAGCAACGGACATCGGAACACATGAAACTCGGGCGGGATATGATAATGGACGGGCTCATTGGAGATATCATGCGCGTTGATGTATGGTCTCCGGGCAAGAATCCTGTTGAAAGCCCGGTTTGCAATGAGGTATCTGTACCTCCTGATTTTGATTTTGACAGATGGACGGGTCCCGCTCCCTTGAGACCTTATTGCCCTGAACGTGTTACCAACAACGGTTCATGGTTCAACAACGATTACAGCATTGGTTTTCTTGGCGGCTGGGGCGCTCACCCTCTTGATATTATGGTCTGGATATTGAAGGAAAAAGTATCAGGTGCCTGTTCATGTGAAGGAACGGGTGAGTTCTGGGCTCCTGGTGGATTGTACAACAACATATTCTCCTGGGATGTTAACTGTAAATACCACAGTGGGCTCGATGTCCATTTTGTCAGCGATGATATTGCATTGAACGGTGTTATGAATCACAGGGAAATAAAAGAGACAAATGGTACAACCTTTTACGGGACGAAAGGATGGATATCGCTTAGCAGGTCATCAGCCCAGTCGGATATACCCGGGATACATCAGAAGCTCAATAATTTTCCAAAAAACAGCGAAGGCTGGATTAATAGTGAGAATAATACAATGGGACAAGTCTTTCTTGACGTGATCAATGGTAAAACAAAAGAACTTTGCCCCCTCGAAGATGCTATTATTTCCGATACTATAAGTCACATGGGTGACATCACAATCCGGACGAAAAGGAAAATAACATGGGATCCGGTAAAAGGAGAAGTAGTTGGAGACCCCGAAGCTAATAAACTGTTTATAAGGGAAATGAGGAGCCCCTATGCAGTTTAGAAGGCGAAACTATATCTTTACCTGTCTCGTGTGTTTTAACTAAACAGTTTTCCCCATAACCGGAAAAGGAATGCTGAGGAGACAACTGATATTATAAATAAGATTCCGAAATAACCCATATTACCATAAATAAGGTGCCCGACAGCAAACAGGATACTATAAATAGCTAAACAACCAAGGCTCATACAAGCCAGGCCGACAGGAACATTCCAGTCTTTTTTTCGCTCAGCAAGAATTATGGATGTTTTTGCGGCAATTACTTTCCAGCCGGGTCCGCCTGGCCTTATCTGCTCATAAAACTTTATAAGTATTTTTTCATCACATGGTTTTGTAACAAATGTTACAAACACCCAGACTATTGTATTCAGCACTACAATAAAAACGAACTTAAGCGCATCCCAGAAGGCAGGGTCGAGCCTGAATCCGAAAATTGACACAGTGTTCTGATCGATCTGAATCAGGTATTTGTGATCAACTATTATAGAAATCAGGGAGAACACTATAGCTCCGGCCATTGCAGACAACTCCGACCACGCATTGATCCTCCACCAGAACCACCTTAATATATAAATCAAACCCGTACCGGCTCCGATAATGATCATATACTGGAAAGCCTGAAGGGCATTCTCAAGGTACAACGCCAGAATTGTAGAAACGGCCATAAATGCAATGGTCCATAATCGTCCGATAAGGACTTTTTTTGATTCTGATGCTTCCGAATTAATAAACCTGACATGAAAATCATTAACCATATAAGATGCGCCAAGGTTAAGCTGCGTAGATACCGTGGACATATAAGCTGCATATAATGAAGCCAGAACCAGCCCTAAAATGCCTTTTGGCAGAAATTCCCTCAGCATTGCAGGGTAAGCAATATCATTCTGAATATACTGTTCAGGCACATCTTTATAGCTGGCAGCAATGGATTGTATATCAGGGAATATGATCAGCGAACCTAATCCTACAAGTATCCAGGGCCAGGGCCTGACCGCATAGTGCATAAGATTGAATAACAGCGTTGCTCCTACTGCATGCTTTTCAGATTTCGCCGATAGCATCCTTTGCGCAATAAATCCCCCTCCTCCCGGTTCTGATCCCGGGTACCATGCAGCCCACCATTGAATGGTAAGTGGTATAACAAAAACGGTTAACAGCATTGCCGGGTTTGAGAAGTCGGGAATCAGGCTTATTTTATCATGCAATACTTCATTACTTAAAAGATTAGCCATACCTCCAACCCTGGGAGATTTTATCACCATAACAGCAGGAATTACGGCTCCAACCATTGCCAGGACAAACTGGAAAAAATCAGTCCAGATTATAGACTTCAAGCCACCCAGGGTACTGTAGAAAACAGTAATTATACAAACTACCAATAATGCAATCAACGGATTTATATCAGTCATTATAGCTGTCACCTTAATAAAGGCCAATGAAGCCCCCGCTAATATCAATACATTAAAAAAGAATCCAAGGTATATAGCTCTGAATCCCCTTAGTATTGCTGCAACCTTTCCGTTATAACGTATTTCATAGAATTGAAGATCGGTCATTATCTTCGAACGGCTCCAGAGTTTGGCATAAACGAATACTGTAAGCATTCCCGACAAAAGGAAGGATAACCATAACCAGTTTCTTGCTACACCTCCGGCACGAACCATATCTGTTATGAGATTAGGCGTTGCTATGGAAAATGTTGTGGCAACCATCGAAAAACCAAGGAGCCACCAAGGCATATTCCGCTTTGAAAGGAAGAAACTTTCCGAATCCTGCCCACCGCTTTTACTGGTCACCAAACCAATAATTGTAAGGATAACAAGATACCCGATTATGATTATCCAGTCGATGTTTCCTAAAACCATAAGGGTTGTTTATAAATATTAACCTTCCTGTTTATAGACCAGTTCAATAATGCCTGGGAATCAAATAAACCTGTCTTGAAGAATTATTTTTTCAGCCGGCAAGAATACTTTTTGCCTGCGAAATTATACCTGCACAATCGCTTGCCAGGGCAATCCAGTTTACGCCCCTCCTTTTCCATACTTCAAATGGCCATCCTGCTGTACCTAAGATCAATCCGGAAGCTCGTACCTTTTCACAGGTAAGATCAATAACCTTGTTTACTTCAGGATCATCCATCTGGTTTAGCTTGCCCAAGGAACCTGATAAATCAACCGGACCTATACAGATACTGCCTATTCCCGGTACCTTTAAAATCTCATCCAGATTTCTTACAGCTTCCATCGTCTCAATCTGAATTATGATCATAGGCTCTGATTCTGATGCTTTAAGATAATCAGGAAAAGAGGTCTGACCATACCTGTTGGCACGTCTCACTCCGCAACCGCGTATCCCTGTTAAAGGATAACGGCATGCCTGCACAGCAGCCTTAGCCTCCTCCACCGTGTTTACCATAGGAATAATGATGCCTGCAGGAGCAAGGTCCAGCACAGGTTTGATAACTTCTGTTCTGTTCCATGGCACTCTTACCAGTGGCGCACAATCAGTCCCCTTTAATGCTATTATATGCTGCATCGCCGATTCAATGGTTATCGGGGCATGCTCCATATCAATCCAGGTAAAATCGTAACCAACCTCACCAGCCAGTTCACTAACTGTCAGATCGCTAAGTGTAATAACCAGACCTTTGCATATTTTACCTGCATTGATACTGGCAATAAATTTGTCGTAATTACTTATGCTCATTATTTCAGATTATTAAAGTTTTTTTACCTGGTTAACAGCATTAACCGGTTCTTTTCCATTAAGCACCCGTATTACCTCATCAATGACTTCCTGATGCAGGTTTATTATTGATTCCTCTGTGTACCAGGCCACATGAGGTGTCAGAACTACATTTTTCATTTTTAATAATTCATTGCCTGAACTAAGAGGTTCATTTTCAAAAACATCAAGTCCTGCTCCGGCTATTCTTCCGCATTTTAAGGCTTCTATAAGATCATTTTGATTAATCAGGCCGCCTCTGCTAGTGTTAATAATAGTGGCTGTATTCTTCATTTTACTGAAAACTGCCGCATCAAACATATTGATTGTTTCTCTGGTAAGTGGCGCATGAATCGTAATATGGTCCGAATTAGTTATCAGTTCATCCAGAGTGGTTTTTTGGACCTGGAACTTATTAATTATCTCATCATCAACATAGGGATCAAATACGATGACTTTCATTTCAAATGCCTGTGCCATTTTGCAAATATGCCGGCCGATATTTCCGAATCCGGCTATACCCAGTATTTTATGCCTCAGGCTGTAAACGGGTGCAGCGCTTTCCAAATCCCATATATTTCTTCTCACCAAAGAATCAAGCAGGGGAAGCTTCCGATTAAGGCTGATTAATAATGCGAAGGCATGTTCTGCCACAGCAAAGGTCCCATAATCAGGAGTATTGCAGACATATATCCCTTTTTCGGTAGCCGCTTCGATATCAACATTTTCCAGACCAACCCCGTACCTTATGAGCATCCTGCAGTTTGTCAGCTCTCTTATAATATTTCCGGTCATTCTGGAAGATGTGAAGATTATAATGTAAGCATCCCTGACAATTTCGATGAGTTTGCCCTCATCGTCGCAACTACATATTACAAGCTCTGCTTCTTCTGATGCAAAAGCTTTTTTTTCCATAATGAAACCTTCCTCACGATGGTCGGCAATAACGACTTTCCTTTTCATGAAAAAGTTAATAAAAAGATAGCCCGATGGCAATGATTAGTTTTATTGAGGGTCTGCCTGCATATAAACTGGTGAAATTCGCAGCTACTTCTTCCTGCGAAGCAGTAAAATCCCCCCGCCAACAATAATTACAGCACCTGATATAATGGCAATTGTAGTCCCGGAACCTTTTTCTTTTGATGCATTTTCATCATCCTCAGCATAATAGAAAGTCGGTTTTGCATTTGTATCCATATTAACCGTATCTTTCTTTGGTTTCGGTTGATCCTGAGAATTGACAAAATTATCTCCCCATGCCGATAGCATGAAGATCAGGGAGAAGGTTAAAATTGCTTTTTTCATTTTTTTTAATTTGAACAGTTATTTTATAGATTTTGCTAATTCATCATATTTTGCTGCAATATCCCGATCAGAATTGCGGTATGTGCCGGCCAGAGTAATAATTGCCGGTTTGTACGCCGGATTCAAAATCAGGCATTGCCTTAGCAGGTCCCTTGCTTTCAGCATATCTGAGCCTGCAGTTAATTCTGCCAGCTCAACATACGCTTCAAAATATTTACGGTTCAGGCTGATCAGCCTTTCATAATATCTCATCGCCTCATTATTTCTCTTCTCCGATTTAGCTATATTTCCCAGATACATCAGTATCGGCTCCGAACCGGGATTTAACCGTAACCCCTCTTTTAAAACAGAATCGGCCTTTTCCTTCTTACCATTATTAACTAACGCTGCTGCTAAATTAAAAAAAATCATTTCGTCTTTACAATTTATTCTTGCTGCTTCGCACAGAAATTCTATAGCTTCTGTTGAATTTCCTTCATTTAAAGCCCGATATCCATAATAATCACTTTTCGATTTACGCTCCATAACTGCACATAATGGGATTGAATCGGCATATACCAGATGAATGGTATTTTCAGGAGGCCATAATTTGTTTTTTAACTGGTAAGGTGAAATGTAGCGGTTTGTGACAATTGCATAATCCCAGTCAGAAAAACTTCTCTCTTCGTATCTGAAATATGACGTTTCAATCCCCGGAAATTTACGGAATTGCCAATTAACGGAATAAGTAGCCTTTACCTTAATATTATCAGTGTCGCCTTTCTCTTTAAGGTAGTTAATAAGCCACTCCGATGCCTCGGTCTGACTGACATAATAATAATCAGTCTCGTAATTCCCATATGCTCCTTTTAAACCTCCAACCAGCTGATTATAATAAATATACCAGTATGACAGGTTTGAATTCATGAATTTCAAAGGATGAAATGATAAAATAATGAATAACAGCAAAGCTGCTGCCCTGAATATTAACTTCTTAAATTTCAGATAATCATACAAATGGTAAAATCCCAGTGCAGAAATAACTATTATTGAAGGATATATGAACAAAAACTGGCGCCAGGAGCTGTAAATATTAGATCCTTTAATCAGGACGAAAATGACAGGAAACAGAATTGAGAAAATGACAAATGCAATTTTTAAATTATTGGCTGTGGATTTGACTTTCCCGGAGATGGCAATAAAAACCAGCACTCCTGCAGTTACCAGAAGCGGTACTGTTATAGCCATTGACTTGATCAGATAGTACCAGGGCATAAAATCTGACCACTCCATCCTGCCTTCAAATATCTGCCTGAATGTTCCCGGGAAATGCTCCATGATCCTGTAAGATCCTATAACATTCCTTACAGGATTCTGTAATGCATAAGGCCATAATAAGATACTGAGGAAGTACGAAATAATACTGATAAAAACGACAGCCGCAAATCTGGTAAATACTTCACTGCGATCAATTTTCACTCCTTTTTTGAACCGGATCAAATAAAAAACCAGGAAGAAGAATATGAGATAACAGATCAGAATCAGTCCTCCGGCCCTGATACTTATCGTAAAAGCAAAGCTGATGATAATTAAAATCAGATCGGGGATTGAAATCTTCTTACAGGAGAAAAGAAATCTGATTGAATAAAATATTCCGGAAATATAACCCATTGCGAAAGGGATATCCTTCAAATTGTTCTGAGCGTGACCCATAAATGCCGGAGATATTGAAAAGAGCAGAAGGACAATTATTCCTGCCTCATAGCCCGACAACCAAACGGCAAGGAGAGCTGTTATAAAAACAGTAAGCCATCCTGAAAAAGAACTCATCACATGCCGGAAACTGTAAACATCATCAATCCCCGACCATCGGATCAGACAGGTAACAAGATTGTCATAGCTTTGACCATAATATTTAAGGTGGGTTTCAGGAGTATTAAGCGCTGAAAGATCTTTGCCATGTGATGCAAAATAATTGTAAACAGCTACGGAATGGTCATAATGCAGTACTTCGTCGCAAGTGATTCCCGCATTACGGCTTAGTAATAGCATAACAACTAAAAGGAAAGCAGAAAGGAGATAAAAGGAATATTTCACAATTTTCTCCTTCATCACTTCTCATTATCACCGTTGTAATACTCTTTAATAAAATATACCGGGCGGTTTTGTGATTCCTTATAATTTCTGTAAACGTACTCTCCCAGGATTCCGAGAAATACCAATTGGATCGATCCGAGAAAATATATGCTCAGCAGAGTAGATGACCAGCCAATTACTGCAAATCCGAATATTTTAGCTATTAATACATAGATGCCTGCAGCGAAAAAGACAATCGTACCGAATAAACCGAGTGTAAGGCAGAGACGCAGAGGAAACTTTGAAAAAGAAAATATTGCATCCGTGGCAAGAATAAAAAGTCGCCCCAGGCTCATTTTAGGGGTTCCCTGATAACGATCATCCCTGACAAACTCAACATATCCCTGACGGAAGCCAATAAGTGTTCTCAATCCAGGAAGATAACGGATTTTTTCCTTCATTGATAACAAAGCATTGGCAGCCTTACGGGTCATCATTGAAAAGTTGCCGTAATCATCGATGTTTTTAATATCTCCTATACTCCTGAATAAAAAATGGAACGCAGAAGTATAAAGATTCCTCCTTTTTTCCCCCTTTCTTCCTGTCCGTTTTCCGTTGATAACGTCAAATCCTTCATCTTTCATTTTCAGGAACATACTTGAAAGAAGTTCCGGCGGATCCTGTAGATCACCATCCATCATGGCAACAATGTCTCCCGTGGCGTACTCAAGCCCGGCTGTATATGCCGCCTGGTGTCCAAAATTTCTGGAGAGGGACAGAGCTTTGATTTTCCTGTTATTTACTCTGAAACCTAAAATCCTGTCGAGTGTCTGATCATTGCTGCCGTCATCAACGAAAATAACTTCATAATCGGTTGTAAATGTTTCAACAGCTGATATAACCCTTTTGACCAGCTCATCAATAATCCTTTCTTCGTTATATAAAGGGATAACCAGTGAAAACATGATTTCCTGTTTTTGATTTAATGCCTTGCTTATTGATGCTGTAATCTGTTAAGAGCAAATTCTGCCATTTCTTTCAGGTCTTCATCTGCTGCCAGATCATTTAAAGCAGGTAAACAATAATCAGATCCCATCCAGCTTAGCTCACGAAGAATCAGTTTCTTAGCTTCTCCTGAAGTCTCATTATTCTTCAGTACACCTGTCATTTTCTTCTCCAGGTCCAGAAGCTTTGCCTCATCCCCGCCGGCTTTTCTTATCTCCGACTGCAGGAAAGTGAGGTACCTGGTACTTTTTGGAATGTCATAATTTCCAATAATCGCAAGAGCTTTTTCCATTGTAATTTCATCATAATCTGGTCTAAGAATGACACCGGCAGTTGTAGGGAAATCAGAAGGCACTTCCTGAGTTACAGATCCCGTTGCAGCCCATTCTGCTCCCCGTTGAAGAGTTACAATAAATCCGGCGCATTCAACTGCCGGGCCACCGTCATCATCTGAATGCCCCATGGCTGTGTGAAAAACTCTTCCCTTTCCATAATTTATTGCCATAAGCATAGGTTCATCCCTCCCGGTGCCGCCAAATGCAGTGTCGGCAAAGGCGGTAGCCAGTACCTGCATATTTTCAGCCGGACCGCGCATTTTCTGGTACAGATCATCACTCCCATGCATCCATCGGACAGGCAGACCTTTTGTAACCGGATGATCTGTAATCCTTATTCTGACTTCAAATTCATGACTATCACCATGCGAACCTGCCGGACCTGCTGTTGTATCGCCAACAAGTTCATTTTTTAAGTAATAAACATAAGGACCATTTTTTTCATTTCTGCCGCCTCCAAGGCCAATACCCGCAATTTCATTGTACTCTTTCCAGCCTGGAAAAGCAGCACTTGATCCATGATAAACCACAACGCCCCCGCCGTTCCTGACATATTCAACAAAATCCTCATTTGTTTTGTCGGACCAGCTATCTCCATTGTAATCAAGAACAACCAGTTTATACTTTGAAAAATCAGGATTAAATGCTGCCATGTCCCCTTCTTTTTCGGGAGTAACCAAAATATCGGATGAAAACAACCCCGTTCCGTCAAGAACTTTTTTCAGGATTGGAGAACTGGCGTTCCAGTTATGTTCACTCTGTCCTGTAATTATCAATGTTTTATAAGCATTTTCCTGTTTGCAGGAAGTACTGATTCCTATCAGAGCAAGACTTAGCAGGAATAAATAATAATTCTTATTCATGATTCTTTAATTTATAGTGTTGGTAAAGTCCATGGTTGACGGTAGGGCCTGCTCAGCAGTCGGCTTGCCCTAATGTTCCCGGTAATCTCCTGTTTTACAGGGTCCCAGTTAATAGTTTGTCCTGTGGTCATTGCAATCTCTCCGAGAAGGGCTACAGAAACTGCACGAAAAGCGACATCCACAGGAGCAATTGCCTGATTTCCGGAACGGACGCAATCAATGAAATTCTGCCAGTGGTTGCTGCTCTCATACAAATGAATCTCACTTTCACCTATTACTTCATCGAGTATTTCAGGATCAGAAGCAGTCAGGATATTTCCTCTGTCGGTATGTACCCACCCAAGATCACCGTACCATGTAGTACCCATCCCGTTCTTTAATCTTGAAGAATTGGCAACACGCATTTCAATACCGTTTTCATATTTGCACAGGAAATCGTATTCAACAGGTGCATTATAAATACCCTCGGGTGGATAAACACCTGTTCCTGAAATTTCAACGGGTCCGGTATGCTCGAGGCCGGCACCCCAGTTGGCAATATCCACATGATGTCCTGCCCAGTCTGTCAGCTGGCCGCCCGAATAATCGAGTATCCAGCGCCAGTCCCAGTGTGAAATACCACGATATGGAACTTTTGGCGCCGGGCCAAGCCACATGTCCCAGTTCAGTTCCGGGGGGACATCTTTAACCGGAGGGGTTCCTATCCCTTTGTTTCCATCCGGTAATCCGACTTCTATAGATTTGATCTTTCCGATCCGGCCGTTGATCACCAATTCGGCTCCTCTGCGGAAATGATCCTGGGAGCGCTGCCAGCTGCCGGTCTGCCAGATGATTTTATTCTTTTCCACAGCTTCAACAATGGTCTGACCATCCTTTATTGTCCGGCAGATGGGCTTTTCACCATAAACATGAAGTTTTTTATTGACAGCTTCTGTATAAATGATTCCATGCCAGTGATCGGGCAAAGCTATTGATACACCATCAAGTTTCTCCTTTTCAAGGAAATCTCTGAAATTGCCATAGGTACGGCAATCATTGCTCTTATTGGCTTTGTCAACAGTTTCTTTGGCTTTTGCCAGGTGAAGAGCGTCGACATCGCACACAGCAACAAATCTTACAGCATCCTTAAGCCGCAGGAAATCCATCATATTGCTCATTCCCTGTGACCCCGTACCTATTGCACCCATTACTAACCTGTCTGACGGGGCAAGGTTCTTTCCCATACCCAGTACTGAAGACGGGATAATAGTGGGAAGCACCACTGTAGCTGCAACCGCGGCTGCAGATCTCTTTATGAATGTTCTTCTTGAAGTATTGTTTCCCATATTTTAAGCAGTTTTCAAATTATTTTATCAATACAAAGTAAATCATACAGTTATTGGTGTTCCCGGTATTGGTGTATCAAACACCATGTCAACAGGGCCGAACTCAATTCTGGAAGGCCCCAGGTTCATATCTGATTTGAAAATATCGTCCCAGGTTATTAACTTTCCCGTATAGGCAGCTGTCCGGCCCATTATTGCCGTTAAGGTTGAAATTGCCGTTTGCTCAGCTTCATTTACATAGTTTCCTGTTCTGATGGCATATACCAAATGCATGTGTTCCTGGATATAGGGTGGTATTTTCACAGAATTCAAAGCATTTCCATCTTCATCAACGGGATATTTAAAAGTCCATTTAATTTTTCCAGTAAGGTCCCATATTGTATTCTGACAGTTTGTATATCCCTCTGTTCCCATAATGAGTTCACCGGTACCGTTGGCACAGCTGTCGATCTGCCTGCACATACTGTGCGAACTTATTCCGTTGCCATAATCAAAATCAATGCTGAAAAAGTCGTACTGGTCCCCGGTAACTCTTCTGTGACGTCCCCCGTAACCTATAGCCTTTTCAGGATGGTTTCCAATGAACCAGTTTATTACATCGATATTATGCACGTGGGTATCAAGAATATGATCGCCGCATAACCAGCAGAAATTGTTCCAGTTTCTTATCATATATTCCATATCGTTCCATCCCGGCTCGCGTTCGCGGAACCAGACATGATCCTGATTCCAGAATGCTTTTGCAGAAGTGATGGTTCCGATGGCCCCTTCCTTAACCTGCATGAGGGTCTCTATATAGTCTTCCTGATGCCGCCGTTGAGTTCCTGTTACCACACACAATCCTATTGCTTCAGCTTTTTTACCGGTAGTAATTACTGAACGTATTCCAACAGGATCTACCGCAACCGGCTTTTCCATAAATACATGCTTGTTATTCATTACTGCTTCCAGGAAATGATCAGGTCTGAACCGGGGAGGTGTGGCCAGAATGACAACATCAATGTCAGGCAGAGCCATAAGCTTCTTATATCCGTCAAATCCAGTAAAGCAGTTTTCGGCAGGTATCGGCAGGTTGAATGAAGCAAATCTTTCGCGGCAGGCATCAATCTTGTCCTGAAAAACATCAGCAATTGCAACAATTTCAAGGTCAGGACCGGCGCTTATGAAATTTATTGCTGCACCGGTACCTCTGGCGCCTGCTCCGACAAGCCCTGCTTTAAGCTTTTTACCCTTCGGAGCACCATTCAGAATTGGAGGCAGTCCTGACTTATCAACGTCACCTTTTCTTTTACACGATGACGCTAGAGCTCCGGTACCCGCCATTCCGATACCAGCCATAATAGTCTTTCCGATAAAATCCCTTCTGTCTATACTCTTCATTTTCCAAACATTCAGTTATTCATTCTATAATATCTTTCCAAACTTTTCCTTCCGGTTCAACTATTTTCAATCTTCTTTCCCTGGCGTCATTTCTGGTTCACACACTACCCTGAATCCCACATCAATGCAATCAGAGTACCACCAGATGCTTTTTGGTATCTGGGGATCAGTTACAAGCCAGTTTTTTGTTTTTGTAAAGTCGCGTGCCGCGCTTCTTAAATCCTTTGCGTCACTCTTAAATGATCCGCCGCGAATGACATGCTCCTGCCCTTTTAATGGCCCTTTTGGATTTTCAAAACTGACAGTATCAGAGCTGTACGTTTGCGGGGAATAGTAATCTGAACAAAATTCCGCAACATTACCTGACATATTCTTCAAACCGAAAGGATTGCCCTTTACGGATGAGGGCTCACCGGTTCTTGACCGGCTGTTTCCTGCATAGACTGCATTTGAAGCTATTGTTGAAGTATCAGGCTTAAATAGCTTTTTTAAAAAGCCTTCGCCTGAATAGTCTCCGGGGTCGCCTTTAAAGAAGTAAGGTGTGGTTGTTCCTCCTCTGCAGGCGTATTCCCATTCAGCCTCAGTAGGAAGCCGGTATTTCTTTCCCGTGACTTTCGAGAGCCACTGACAATAGACATTGGCAGCATGCCACGACATCGTTATTGCGGGCCGCGAACCTTTGCCCCAGCCCTGATCAGGGGCGCCCCACGGAGGAGTGGCCCCTGTAATTGCATCAGTTTTATTATTGGTAACAACCTGACCTTCTGTCCTTCCCTGTGACCCTGTCGCCCTGAAAAAAGCCATGTACTCATCCCATGTTACCTCGGTTTTTGCCATCCAGAACCCTGGTACAGAGACTTTCCTCACCGGCCCTTCATCTATGTCTCTTAGCGGTTCATTATCAGGACTTCCCATATCGTAAGTTCCTCCTGTAAGGGCAACCATCTCAAATGAAACTGCTGTCCCCGGAATCGTTTCAGTGTAGTTTTCAAAGCTATTTACAACAGCCGGTCCGGCGAAGATAACCTCATCTGAAGAAATATTAACTCCAAAGCTTGTATCATGGGCATGCAATGCATAAGGATCGTGGTGACCAACATTGAGATGACAATTAATACAGGTGAGCTGTTCCCTGCTCATTGTATAGAAAAGATGCGCATTACTTCCATTTACAGAAAGCTTTACCGGGAACAGATTACTGTGACACCTGGTACAAGATTTTTCGTAAACAAATCCCCTGGCATTTTCAAGCAGTCTCTTTTTTTCCCAGTTAATATCAGCGCTATCCTTAAAATAAAAACCATATATATCCTTTATTCCATGCTTTGCCTTGGCAAAAAGATAGCCATGCCCTTCAGGTGGCAGATGGCATTCTCCGCAATGCACTATGGTACCTGATTTATTATTAAAATGGGTTGAAAGCTTCCAGCTTTGGTCGGCATGAGGATGAATATGGCAGGAAATGCAATACTTATCAGATGAAGTATAAGAAACAATTGCTTTCCCGGAAACCAAAACACCAACGGCGGTAATAATGCCAATAATAAGAAACCAGACTCTGGTCCTTTTCAGGGTGACCTGGTCTGGCCTGGTATCAGTAATTCCTCTTCTCATTATCAGGTTATGATCAAAAACCTGATAAAGTTAATTGTTTGGAGGAGTTAGTTGCAAAAAAGGTTACTTTTTTTCGGAATATCAGAACCTCCGGGTATATCCATGGCAATATGGTACTTTCCCGTTCTTGAAATAGTAATCCTGATGATAATCTTCTGCAGTATAGAATTCTGAAGCTTTCGTTATTTCAGTAACGACCCTGATACCCTTATCCTTCAGAAGTTTTACACATTTCTCTGCAATTTTCTTCTGATCATCATTTAAGTAGTATATCCCTGACCGGTACTGGTCACCCAGGTCGGGCCCCTGTCCTCCAACCTGAGTTGGATCGTGTATTTCAAGAAACAATCTGAGCAGTTTTTCATATGAAGTTTTATCAGGATCGTAAATAATCCTGACAGCTTCAGCATGTCCTGTTGTACCGGTACATACCTCCCTGTATGACGGATTCCTGACATGCCCCCCTGTAAAACCTGATGTGACGGAAATAACACCGCCTGATTTCTGAAGAAAATACTCTACTCCCCAAAAACATCCTCCCGCAAAAATTGCAGTACCATATCTTCCCGGCTCCAGACGGGCTGGTACAAAATCGAGGGAAACTGAATTTACGCAATGCCTGATATTCTTAGGTGTAAGACGTTCACCGGTAAATACATGTCCCAGATGAGCGCCACATGAGGAACATTCAATTTCCGTCCTCAGGCCGTCGGCATCGGGAAATCTGCTCACTGCTCCTTTAATTTCATCATCAAAGCTGGGCCATCCGCAATCAGATTTAAACTTGGATGAAGAATGGTACAAAGCTGCTCCACACCTTTTACACAGATAGGTTCCACCCTCTGAGTGATTTGTATATTTACCGGTAAAAGGAGATTCCGTTCCCTTATTAACAATAACCCGTGATTCAGATCCGGAAAGATCATTAAAAGGTAGTTTTTCCTGAGAAAAAGCTTGTATGCTCATAGCTATTAAAAAATATATAAATCTAATTTTCAATCTCATTTTAAAATATTTGTTTCATTTCTTACAACAAATTTGCAATAAATATGTTTTGAAATAATGTATTCATTTTCTAAAATATAAAAAGGATACTGAAAATATTATTCTGGCACAAAGATTGTTTATTACTTGAATATTTTACTTTTGTACATTAATTAATTACATGGTTTTTATGAAAAAGATTGCTGTTCTCCTCGTTGTTTGTTTTATAACTGCAATATTTATCAGTTCATGTAATGAGAAAGCATGTCCGGCTTACTCCAAAATTGAAACTGAAAAGACTGACAATAACGGTTGAAAAATTCGGAATAGATAAGATTCCCCTTATTTATAAGTTAGCACATTTGATGAAAAAGCTGCTTATAATTTTGATTTTATTTTATTGTTGTGCATTTGCAATATTTGCGCAGGGGGATGTTAATAACCAGCAAAAGGTGTTTTTTCGTAACGAAAGGTCATTTGGACTGCTTCTAAGTTCAGATGGTATGGGAATAAGTTACCGGGAGGCAAAAAGGGTTGACTTCCTTAATAAACGTTTTTTTGAAATTGAAGCCGGGAACCTGAAACACCCAAGAGAATACAGAATATCAAACCCGTTGTACCAGACACCGGGAACTTTTGTTTTTGGGAAACTCAACACTGTCTTTTATTTAAGAGGAAGTTACGGGCATCAGCGCGAATTATTTAAAAAGGCTGATCTGGGGGGAGTTGCTATAAGATATTTTTATGAAGGCGGTCCGGTATTTGCCCTCTACAAACCTATTTATTACAAGATACTCTATCCTGTTTCATCATATCAATTTGATATAAAAGAAGAAAAAATTGATGTAAATACTCATCAACCCTATGATATTTACAGTAAATCATCTTTTACAAAAGGGCTTGGTGAAACCAAAATTCTACCCGGTTTATATGCAAAGGCTGGCTTCAATTTTGAATACAGCAGGGAAGACAAAGTAATTCATGCAATAGAAATCGGCGGTCAGATAAATGGATTTCCGAAAAAGATACCAATCATGGCAACAACCGATAACAAGGCTATCTTCTTTTCCATATTTGTCAGTTACAGATTCGGAGTGGTAATTGATCCTCTCAATCCCGAATCAAATAAATTCTCTTACTTCTTCAGAAGAAAAAGAGCGCCCGCAAATTATTAGCCATCATCCTTTTTCTGAAAAAATATTTACTATCTTTGCCCTTTCAAATTATTAACAATATAATGATATAGTTATGTCCAGGATTAAAGTTGGTATTAATGGTTTTGGCAGGATTGGCCGTCTGGCTTTCAGGGCTGCCATTAAGAGGAATGATATTGAAATAGTCGGAATAAACGACCTCCTCGAAGTGAATTATATAGCTTACATGCTTAAGTACGACACCATGCATGGCAGGTTCGACGGGAACGTGGAAGTGAAGGACGGAAAGCTTGTCGTGAACGGCCAGAGTATCCGTATTACTGCCGAGAAAGATCCCGCAAACCTGAAATGGAATGAAGTTGGCGCCGAATATGTACTTGAATGCACCGGTTTCTTCCTTACTAAAGAAGCTGCAATGGGTCATATCACAGCCGGTGCAAAGCATGTTGTAATGTCAGGTCCCTCAAAAGATGATACTCCAATGTTCGTAATGGGTGTTAACCAGGAAAAATATAAGGCTGACATGCAGTTCGTGTCAAATGCTTCCTGCACAACCAATTGTCTTGCACCTGTTGCCAAAGTGCTTCACGACAATTTCGGAATTGCTGAAGGTCTCATGACAACTGTTCATTCAACTACAGCAACCCAGAAAACTGTCGACGGTCCTTCAAATAAAGACTGGAGAGGCGGACGTGCTGCTTCAGGCAACATTATTCCATCTTCGACAGGAGCAGCCAAGGCTGTAACCAAAGTTATCCCTGAACTGAAGGGTAAACTCACAGGTATGTCTTTCAGGGTTCCTACCCTGAATGTCTCAGTTGTTGATCTTACCTGCCGCCTTGAAAAAGGTGCCACTTACGAGGAAATCAAAAAAGCCATGAAGGACGCTTCTGAAGGTCCGATGAAGGGAATACTTGGATATACCGAAGATGAAGTTGTTTCGAGCGATTTCAACGGCGATCCCCGTACCTCCATCTTTGATGCAAAAGCAGGTATTGCTCTTAACGATAATTTCGTGAAAGTGGTTGCA
>CAYPKL010000331.1:0-3159 GCA_964411285.1 uncultured Rikenellaceae bacterium | reverse complement strand
TCCCCGGTAACACGTTCATGATCAGAGTCGTAACCCCTGTGGGTCGGAAGATCGAAAGCTACAGATAATCCCTTCTGGCCGGCAGCAAGGTTCCGTCTGTAAAAGGCATTTGAATCCTCGGCTGTTGAAAATCCGGCATATTGTCTTATTGTCCATGGCTGAAGGACATACATTGTCGAATACGGGCCCCTCAGGAATGGCGGAAGACCGGCAGCATACTCAAGGTGTTCCATTCCTGCAATATCTTCTCTCCTGTAGAGTCTCTTAACAGTGATCTTTTCAGGTGTCATCCACTTCTCCCCGGTCAGATCTTCCTGATTTATGTCCGGCTTGATTTTTTCAAAAGCCTGCAAGGACAAATCTGTTTTTTTAAAATCTGGTCTCATCCTTTGTAGTTAAAAAGTCATAATTCAGGTTCTGTTTTCTTTCGTTTTGCGGCTGATTCTTCAAGCCTGGCATGTATCTGTCCTGAGCTGAGTGCAGAAAGGAACCCACCGTTGTTCTCAATTTCAAGGAACTGTTCCCAGGCTTTTTCTGCGACAAGTGATGTCAGGTTCCCGATATAAAAAGAACCGGCCGACGGATCGGCGACCTTGTCGAAATAAGCTTCCTCCCTCATGATAAGCTGCTGGTTCCGGGCTATCCTTTCAGCAAATCCTTTGGATTGGCTGATTGAAGTATCAAAAGGAGCGACAGTAAGGGAGTCGGTTCCGCCAATTACAGCCGACATGGCTTCAGTCTGGGTCCTGAGCATATTTTTATAAGGATCATCACCTTTTATCCGGCTGATAATAGTTTCCGAGTGGATTTCCATCCGCGCGGCCTTAGTGCCAGTGATCCCGTATCTTTCGCATACAACGGCCCAGAGCAGCCTTGCAGCCCTCAGTTTTGCTATTTCAATGAAGTATGACGTTCCCGTTCCGAAACTGAAACGTATTGCTTTTGCGGCAATGCCGGGATCAATACCCCTTCCGGTGAGAAGATCAAGGTATTCAACGGCCATTGAGATTGACAAGGCAAGTTCCTGAACAGGACCCGATCCCGCATTCCTGAAATTGAGGCCGTTTATTCTGACGGACCTGAATAAAGGGAGGAGAAGGGTATCGCGGACAAGTGAAGCGAGGTAATCGATGCCGGCTTCGACAGGGATGCAGAGCTTTCCGTTAAGCATCAGGCGTCCCAGAGGGTCTGCTTCAACTGCCCCTTTAATAAGTGAAAGGTCAAATCCGTTTTTCTTCCAGAGGGAAGAGATTATGGTAATTATTTCCCTTGCTTTGCCTTCGGGGATAAAGTTGATCTCAACGCATTCCGGATTTATGTCTTTCAGAAGGAGGGAAAGATTCTCACTGTTTACTGATTCCGGATCAGTTATTATGAATCCGATTGAATCGACGCCTTTCATTAATAGTGAAAGAGCCTTTTCGTTGGCTTCTTTGTATCCGTTCACTCTGATATCCTCGCGTACCAGCCACGATGAAGAAACAGAACCGCCGGTCTTTGCTTCCGTCATACCTGCAGGGATTGGTCTGCCGGCCACACCTTCCGGGATGCATAGTTTCTCAAGATTTTCCTGCCTGTAGAAAGGCATTACGTCGAAGCCTTCACCGGTTTTCCAGACAAGCTTATTTTTAAAATCAGCTCCTTTCAGGTCAGCAGTGATCTTATCCATCCACTCTTTTGTGGAGACGGGAGGAAATTGATCAAATAGTCTTTTTTGTATCACATTAAAATAACTTTATTCATATCATTCTTTGTGATCGATTGTGGTGAAAAAAATTAACCACAAGGGTGCACTAAGGTTTACTCTAAGGAACACTAAGGTTTAAAAACCTATTATCTGCCTCCGAATTCCATCAGGAATGATTTGATGAATGGATTCAGGTCGCCGTCAAGAACAGCCAGTACATTGCCGGTTTCATAGCTTGTCCTGTGATCCTTGACCATTTTGTAAGGATGAATCGTGTACGATCTTATCTGGGATCCCCATTCGATTTTCTTCTTTTCGCCTTCTATTTTTGCCTGTTCTTCCCTTAGTTTTCTTAGTTCCAGTTCGTAAAGCTGAGATTTAAGGATCCGCATCGCATTCTCCTTGTTGTTTAGCTGTGAGCGGGTCTCCTGATTTTCTATCACAAGACCTGAAGGATGATGCCTAAGCCTGACAGCTGTCTCGACTTTATTCACGTTCTGTCCTCCTGCCCCGCTCGACCGGTATGTTTCCCAGGTGATGTCGGCGGCATTAACCTCAATTTCAATATTATTATCGACAAGAGGGGAAATGAATACGGAAGCAAATGTTGTCTGCCGTTTACCCTGGGAGTTAAAAGGTGAGATCCTTACGAGGCGGTGAACTCCGTTTTCGCTTTTCAGATAACCATAAGCTTTCTCCCCGTCAATCTCAAGTGTTACCGATTTGACGCCAACTTCATCACCGGGCTGAAAATCGAGTTCTTTAACTTTATAGTTGTTTCTTTCAGCCCAACGGAGATACATTCGCATCAGCATTGAAGCCCAGTCGTTACTTTCCGTGCCGCCGGCGCCGGAGTTGATTTTCAGGATGGCGCCAAGCTGATCCTCCTCTTTGCGGAGCATATTCCGAACTTCGAGGTCCTCGATCATTGAAATGCAGTTATTAAACTGATTGTCAACATCTTCTTCCGAAGCCTCTCCCTCTTTGAAAAAATCATACATTACCATGAGGTCTTCATAGCTTCCGTTAACCCTGTCAAAATCTGCGGTCCAGCTTTTAATCTGTGATATTTCCCTGAGAATTTCTTCAGCCGATTTCGGATCGTTCCAGAAATCCGGCTCCCGTGTCAGTGATTCCTTGTCAGAAATCTGTTGAAGCTTACTGTCAACGTCAAAGATACCTCCTCAACGCGTCGCGGCGTTCCGAAAGGTCTTTTATCTGCTCATTGGTTATCATGTGGAAATTTAATTTGGTGCAAATTTAGTGTTAATTGGAGTTAATGCAAAATATGCGTCAATCTTGAGCGACTCCATGTGGGATTAAGGGGACCGGAGACGGAAGACCGAAGAAGCCTGAAGACCGAAGACCGGAGACCGTAGAATGAGGACAGAAGGTAGATTATTGATTTTACAGCTCCGCGATTCTTGTCCCGTAAGGATGGTTATTTGAATTTAGTAAAGAGATACTTCATC
>CAYPKL010000330.1:0-5059 GCA_964411285.1 uncultured Rikenellaceae bacterium | reverse complement strand
AAAGAAACTGAGAAAAACGAGAAAACCAATAACAAAAAAACAATTTAACAAAACGTCAATCAAAATATCAAACATGAAAATGGAATAAAATTATCTCAGTTAATCTGATGCGTTTTCCGGCAGAACTTCCCCGGTTCGCAGGTATCTTTCACCTCCGAAATCAAACTCCGTAAAATCTATTCTGAATCCGAACTTTGAGGCAGCAGCGCTTAGCACTTTCTTTCCCTCCCTGACAACTTCGGGACCGGTACCATCTCCTGCAATCACGGCTATTTTGTATAATTTACTCATATGTTATTCTATTTTAAATTTGTTTTATTCAGAGATTTTTTTTGAATTAAACCATAATGTGTTTATTTTCCCTTCCATTAAGCCCTTCAACGATGTTAAGCATCTTTTCAGTTGCTTTGATGGCCGATTCTGTCTGGTCTGCGTCAAGCCCTTTTGTCCGGAATTCCCTGCCATTAAAGGTCCACGTGATCACTGTTTCAACAAGAGCATCTGTTTTTCCTCCCGGAGGTATTGAGACTTCATAATCTGTAAGATTTGGCAGTCCTTTACCAAGCTTGTCATAAATGATTCGCAGGGCTTTCATGAATGCATCATACTGTCCATCGCCTGAAGAGGTTTCCTGGTAAAGGGTACTGTCAATTTCAATCTGCACACTGGCAAATGGTTTTAATCCATACGACAGGGAAAGCGAATAATTCTTTATGAAAATTTTATACTCGGCTCTGTCCATACCCAGCACATCAGATATGATAAAAGGAAGGTCCTCGGTGGTCACATTTTCCTTTTTGTCGCCAAGCTCAATTACCCTCTGAGTGACCTTTGCCAGCGATTCAGGATTAAGATCGAGCCCGAATTCTTCAAGGTTTTTTTTGATGGTGGCTTTTCCCGATTGCTTGCCAAGTGCATATTTCCTTTTTCTTCCGAATCTTTCAGGAAGGAGATTATTATAATAAAGATTGTCCTTGGAATCACCATCAGCATGCACTCCGGAAGTCTGTGTGAACACGTTTTCACCAACTACCGGCTTGTTTACGGGTACCCTGATCCCGCTGAATGTCTCAACTATCTTACTCGCCTTTGTAATCTCAAATTCATTGACCCGGGTTTCGGCGCCAAGCTGATCATGAAGTACACCAATAACGCTGGAAAGAGGGGCATTGCCAGCCCTTTCTCCAAGCCCGTTTATTGTGGTGTGAACTCCTGTGATGCCTGCCTTGACTGCCGCAAATATATTTGCCACAGCAAGATCATAATCGTTGTGCGGATGGAAATCGAAATTTAGTGAAGGATATCTTTCAACCATTTTCCTGCAGAAAGCATATGTCTGATCCGGATTCAGTATGCCAAGGGTATCAGGCAGCATGAATCTTTCAATCCTGTCATCCTTCAGGTTATCAAGCATGTAGAACACATAATCTTCCGAACCGATCATTCCGTTCGACCAGTCTTCCAGGTATATATTTACCTGCATATCAAGTACTTCAGCCCTTTTGATGATACCCTTTATATCATTTACATGCTGCTCAGGGGTTTTACGCAGTTGTTTTTCGAGATGCCTTAATGATCCTTTGCAGAGCAGGTTGATAACTTTTCCCCCGGCGTCATGGATCCAGTTGATTGAAATATCCCCGTCTATAAATCCTAGAACTTCTACTTTATCCTGGAAATTATTACGCCGGGCCCACCTGGTGACCATTTTAAGAGCTTCAATTTCTCCGATTGAAACCCGAGCCGAGGCAACTTCAATACGGTCGACTTTAACTTCTTTTAATAAAAATGCTGCTATGTGCAGTTTTTCAACCGGAGAATATGAAATACCCTGCATTTGTTCTCCATCCCTGAGGGTGGTATCCATTATTTCAATTCTCATTTTGTTACTTTTTACCAGTTTCAAATGAAGTTATAAGATCTTTTATACTGAGAAGATAGTCTATGTCGTCAAGTCCTTTTAGCATGCACTCTTTTTTATAGGGATTTATTTCAAATATAAAAGATTCACCATCAGGAAGAATAGTAATCGATTGTTTTTCAAGATCTATCCTTACCAGGGATCCTGGTTCCTTTTGAATATTAAAGAGAAGGTTACTCAGATATCTTTCAGGAACGACAATTGGAAGCAATCCATTGTTGAGGGCATTGTTTTTAAAGATATCTGCAAAAAAGCTTGACACCACAGCCCTGAAACCGAAGTCATAAATGGCCCAGACAGCATGTTCGCGACTCGATCCGCTGCCGAAATTCTTACCGGCAACGAGTATCTTACCACTGAATTTTGGATTGTTAAGAACAAAACGTGAATTTATATTACCTTCTTTGTCGAATCTCCAGTCACAGAACAAGTTTTCTCCAAATCCATCCCTTGAAGTGGCGCTAAGAAACCTTGCCGGTATAATCTGGTCTGTATCAACATTTTCCAATGGAAGAGGCACACATGTTGATTCAAGTATTCCGAATTTCTCTTTTGACATTTATGATCTGGTTTGTTAAGGTTTCTTAATCAATAAATTCCCTCGGGTCGCTTATCTTACCCGCAATGGCCGCAGCAGCGGCAGTAAGCGGGCTTGCCAGCAGTGTTCTGGCTCCTGGTCCCTGCCGTCCTTCAAAATTTCTGTTTGAGGTTGAGACAGCGTATTTCCTTGCCGGAATTTTATCTTCATTCATAGCCAGACATGATGAACACCCGGGTTCACGAAGTTCAAATCCGGCTTTCTTCAGAATATTCACAAGCCCTTCGTCAATTGCCTGCTTTTCAACCATTTTAGATCCCGGAACTATCAAAGCAGTTATATTGGGTGCTTTCTTCCTGCCTTTTACCATATGTGCGAAAGCTCTAAGGTCTTCAATTCTGCCGTTTGTACAACTGCCCAGGAATACATAATCAACAGGATGACCCAGCATTTTCATCCCGGGTACAAATCCCATGTAATCAAGCGATTTAAGAAATGAAACAGAGGTTTCGCTGTTGATATCGTCAATAGTAGGAATGTTATCGGTTACTGCAATTGCCATCCCGGGATTTGTACCGAAGGTTATCATCGGTTGTATGTGATCAGCATTGAATTCTATTTCGCGATCGAACTGAGCACCCGGTTCGCTTTTCAGGTCTTTCCATTTTAAAAGGAGTGAATTCCAGTCAAAGCCTTCCGGAAAGGATTTCAATTCCTTAAGATACCTGAATGTTTTTTCATCAGGTGCAATCAGTCCTCCGCGGGCTCCCATTTCTATACTCATGTTACAGACTGTCATTCTTGCTTCCATGCTCAGATCAGTGATTGCGTGACCGGCAAATTCGACAAAATACCCTGTGGCGCCTCCTGTAGATATCTGAGAAATTATATACATTATTATATCTTTAGAGGTCACTCCCTTCTGCAATTTTCCGTTGACGGTGATCCGCAACTTTTTGGGTTTGGGCTGGAGAATGCACTGTGTTGCCAGAACCATCTCAACTTCACTGGTTCCTATCCCAAAAGCAATCGTGCCAAAAGCACCATGTGTCGAGGTATGGCTGTCGCCGCAGACGATCGTCATTCCCGGTCTTGTGAATCCGAGTTCGGGACCAACAACATGTACAATGCCATTTCTGGGATGGTTCAGTCCATAAAACTCTATTCCGTATGTTTTGCAGTTTTCAGCAAGCTTTTCTACCTGATTCCTTGAGAGCAGATCTTTAATTGGCTGATCCTGATTTATAGTTGGGATATTATGATCAGCAGTTGCAAGCGTCCTCTCTGGTCTGAAAACAGGGATACCTCTCTTTTTAAGTCCATTAAAGGCCTGCGGGCTGGTAACCTCATGTATATAATGCTGGTCGATATAGAGGACATCAGGACCACTTTCTACTGAATGTACCACGTGAGCATCCCATATTTTGTCAAAAAGTGTTTTTGCTTCCATTAATGAATCCAAGTTAATTTGTTTATTTCTCCCTATTTTTCATTTACCCCCCATCCCCCCTAAAGGGGGGCTTATTCGTGCATTCTGTTTGACCCCCTTTAGGGGGGCAGGGGGTCACTTGATTTTTGATATTGCATCGATAAATGCTTCCACAGAAGCAGTAATTATGTCGGTATTTGCTGAGAACCCATAGTAAATTTTCCCCTGGTGTTCAACCTGAATATGAACTTTCCCTATATCGTCGCTTCCTTTGGTAATTGCCTGGATTAAAAACTCCTCAAGGTGGACAGTTTTGCTAATAAGATGTTTGACCGCAGTAAATGCGGCATCGATAGGTCCGTTTCCTGTTGCTGTTGAAGTATGGATCTCCCCGTTTATTTTGATTCCTACTGTAGCTACAGGTATAGCCGATTTGCCACAGGTGATCTGAAGAAGTTCAAGCTTGAGCGACTTTTCTCCCGAGAAAACCTCACCGGATAGTATTCTAAGATCTTCATCATTTATTTCTTTCTTTTTATCGGCAAGAATCAGAAATCTGTGATATACATCATCAATTTCCTCTTTTCCAAATGTAAAACCAAGCATCTCAAGCCGGTGGTTAAGTGCAGCCCGCCCGCTTCGTGCAGTCAGAATGATCGATGAATCCTTGATTCCTACCTCATGGGGATCAATAATTTCATAGTTTTCCCTGTACTTCAATACGCCATCCTGATGAATTCCTGAAGAATGAGCAAATGCATTTCTTCCCACAATTGCCTTGTTAGCCTGAACCGGCATGCTCATAAGATTTGAAACGAGTCTGCTTGTACTGAAAATAAGTTTAGAATTGATATCTGTCTTCAGATTCATACTGTGATGGCTTTTTATTATCATTGCCACTTCTTCAAGAGAGGTGTTTCCTGCACGTTCACCTATCCCGTTCATAGTTACTTCTACCTGTCTGGCTCCGTTAATTATCCCCATTACAGTATTGGCGGTGGCCATTCCAAGATCATTATGGCAATGTGTTGAAATTGTCGCCTTGTGTATATTTGAGACATTTTCTTTAAGGAATCGGATCTTTTCCCCGTACTCTTCAGGCAGGCAATAGCCGGTAGTATCGGGAATGTTTACAACAGTAGCTCCTGCTTTTATTACAGCCTCAATGACC
>CAYPKL010000329.1:0-11136 GCA_964411285.1 uncultured Rikenellaceae bacterium | reverse complement strand
TTCACTGAATCCGGTTTATGAACCTTATGAGGTTCATGTGAACGAAGTAAAAGAAATCTGGAAATTCATAAACTATATCAGTAATGAACTTCCAGATCCTGTTCTTCCAGAAAAACAAATAATTCAGTCTATTGCTGTAATGAAAAATGATCTCGAAAGGATAAAAGCAAAACTTGGCAGAGATATTACAGATATTAAAGAGATAAACTGACAGTCTGCTTCATTTTCCCTCAGGAGCGATTATTCTTTCGTAAGACCAATTATCAGTTGAACGATCTTTTCATGTTCTGATTCCGGGATCAATCCGCTGTGAACATATCTGCAGATCCTGTTCTTATCAACAATAACCACACTGTAATTATCTTTTGGCAATCCCCACAGCTGCTGCAGTTTAGCATCATAATCAAACAGGATTGATGTTTTATATTTTTTCGCCTTGTTACCGGCAATCATCCTTATCATCCCGTTCGGTTTCCATGTCGATTTGCAGTCAACAATTCCTATACCCTTAAAATAAACGCTGTCAATTCGTTTATCCGCTTTTACAGCCTTATCGATAACTTCATTGTAAGCTTCATTAAGATCCTGTTCATCAGGGTCAACATAATTTACCTGCATTACTTTACTGGCCCAGGAATCCATTGAGAACTCTTTTTTATTTGAATCAGTAAACATCCATGCTGGAGCTTTCGCTCCAACTTCCAGCTTAACCGTCTGGGCAACTAATAAAGGCAGAGCCAACAGTGTAAGCAAAATGGTGGAAATCAGTTTTTTCATAAGTATGGTTTTAAAATTTGACGAAATATATGAATTTTTTCACACAAATTAATTTTCAATGATTTTTACATTAATCCGCTCAACTATATTACTTTTGCAGGTCTTAAATATTTTTATGCAGCCTATCAGAAATATTGCGATAATTGCACATGTCGATCACGGCAAAACCACTCTTGTCGACAGAATTATCCAGGAATGTAAAGTTCTGGATCAGCGGAAAGATGCCGGGGATCTCATCCTGGATAGTAATGACCTTGAGAGGGAAAGAGGTATTACAATTATTTCCAAAAACGTATCAGTCAATTATAAAGGCGTAAAGATCAATATCATAGATACTCCGGGTCACGCTGACTTTGGCGGTGAGGTCGAAAGGGTGCTTAAAATGGCTGATGGTGTATTGCTTCTTGTTGATGCGTTTGAGGGCCCTATGCCTCAGACCCGGTTTGTCCTCGGAAAAGCCATAAGTCTGGGACTTAAACCAATTGTAGTTGTAAACAAAGTCGATAAGGAAAACTGCAGGCCGGATGAAATTCAGCAGGATATTTTTGAATTGATGTTTAATCTGGATGCATCAGAGGACCAGCTTGATTTTGAAACCGTTTTCGGTTCATCCAAATATGGGTGGATGAGTAAGGACTGGAAAAATCCTTCCACAGATATAACTTTCCTGCTTGATACAATACTCGAACAGATCCCTGCACCGAAATATATTGAAGGTACGGCTCAGATGCAGGTTGCTTCACTCGATTATTCAAGTTATGTCGGAAGAATAGCAATCGGAAGGGTATTCAGAGGTGAAATAATTACCGGGTATGACTATACTCTTTGCAAAAAAGCCGGTGAGGTAAAAAAGGTGAGGGTTAAAGAGCTTTTTGTTTTTGAGGGGCTCGGCAGGGTCAAAACTGAAAGTGTAAGGTGCGGTGATCTTTGCGCAGTGATTGGACTGGAAGATTTTGAGATAGGAGATACCCTGGCCGACCTTCTTGCTCCGGAAGCCCTTCAGAGGATTGAGGTTGATGAACCAACCATGAGCATGGTCTTTACAATTAATAATTCGCCGCTTTTTGGAAAAGAAGGAAAGTTTGTGACATCCAGGCATTTAAGGACCAGATTGTTCAGGGAGACAGAAAAGAATCTGGCCCTGAAAGTGGAAGCTACAAATTCTGAGGATACATTTAATGTTTATGGACGGGGAATTCTTCATCTGTCGATTCTCATCGAGACAATGAGAAGGGAGGGCTATGAGTTCCAGGTAGGAAAACCCAAAGTGATTCTAAAAGACATAAACGGAATAAAATCAGAACCCTATGAGACTCTTTCTATTGATGTTCCATCAGAATTTTCGGGAAAGGCAATAGAATTGGTCACCATGAGAAAAGGCGAAATGACTATCATTGAACCAAAAGGAGATCTGATGCATCTCGAATTTGACATTCCCGCCCGGGGAATTATCGGTTTAAGGAATAATATGCTTACAGCTACATCCGGTGAAGCAGTGATGTATCACCGGTTCCGTGCTTATGATAAATATAAGGGTGATGACCTGCTAACCGCCCCCAATGGTTCGCTAATATCCCTTGACAATGGCATGGCAACAGGTTATGCGATTGACAGGCTTCAGGACAGGGGAAGGTTTTATATCGATCCGGGTGAATATGTTTACAAGGGGCAGGTGGTAGGGGAGAACACCAGGTCGAGCGATATAGAGGTAAACATAATAAAAGGGAAAAAGCTAACAAATATGAGAGCTTCAGGGTCAGATGAAAGTCTTAAAATTGCTCCAAAGATCAGGTTTTCACTTGAAGAATCGATGGAACAGATAAAAGATGATGAATATCTTGAGGTTACACCAATGAGCCTGCGAATAAGAAAGATCCCGTATCAGAAACCATTATAAAACGACCAGGCCTCACTAATTTGTCAGGCCCTGCCTGGCCGGCTGAATTATTTTTTTAATAAATTTCTCGCTGAGTCCTTAAATAAATTCATGCTTTCAACTGAAGTTTCCGGGGTTATCTCACAACCGGCAGAAACAATACACCGTTTACCGGCGTCTATATAATCGGAAGTAACAGACCTGAATATTGTTTCCATGGATCCTGATTGAATTACGCTTACTGGATCGCTTTTACCGGAAAAGACCTGATTTGGCTTCAGTAATGCTGCAAAATCTGCCATTGATGGGACAAGGTGATCAACATCCACAATATCTGCCCCGGTACTGATCATTCCGGGAAGAATGGATGCTGTATTTCCGCAAATATGCAGCTTGGCTATTGCTCCCTCCCCGTGAATATGGTCAACCAGCTTCTTCTGCCTGGCCCGGGCATATCTGTTGTAGAGTTCCGGACCGATCTGAGAACAGAAAGCATCTCCTATTCCTATGCAATGCGCTCCAGCCTTTATCTGAAGTGAGATAAAATCCATGGCACACCCGATAATAAGGTCCATGGCTTTTTCAACCGGTTCCGGATCCATCAGGAAATCAACCGAAGCATTGGAAGCACCCCTCAGGTCGACATATTCAGCCACCGGACCTTCAACCCAGCCTACAATGAATAATTCATCTCCAACCTTCTTTTTGAATTCTGCTATCTCAGCAATCCTGTTTGCACACCGGCCGCTTTTAGCCGGATCATATCGTTTCAGCATTGAGGCGCTCACAGCGTCAGGCAGGTGGCCTCCTGTATCAACAGGCAGTGAATCTTCAGGATAATCTACCTGAATACCGAAGGCCGATGCCTCAGCCCATGGATCAGACATAACTGTAACCCAGTCGATCCCGAAATCTTCCGCGCATTTTATCATTGCATGGCATTTGGCCGTTGGGATCGTGCAAAAATCCCTGTACATCACTCCGGCATATTTTGCCGCCCATCGCATTATTATAGGATGAAACGGAGGCATGTCGGAATTTCCACCTTCCAAAAACGCCATTGTTCTTTCAATTCCTGTCATTATAAATAATTTTTTTTGATTTATCTTTTACCGGCACCTCGCCGGATAATAATTCACAAATCACAAATCACAAATTAATTTCTCTTCCTCCAGATCTTCTCGATCTCCTCGAGCGATTTCCCTTTAGTCTCCGGAATGAACCTGTACACAAAATACGCAGCCAGAAGTCCCATTATTCCATAAATCCAGTAAGAAAACCCATGATTGAACAGTGAGGTCAGCCAAAGGTTATCATTTAACATCGGGAAAGTCCACGATACTATCAGGTTGGCTATCCATAAAGCTGCTCCGGGGAGAGACATTGCACCCCTGATGCTGTTGGGAAATATCTCCGACAACAGCACCCAGGCAATTGGTCCCCAGCTCATAGCGAATCCTGCCGTAAAAGTGAGCATAAAAAAGAGAGTAATAAACCCGGTCTGCTTCAGGTAAAAAGAGAAGCCGAGGAGGATCATGCTCAGTGCCATTATCAATGCTCCGATAATCATCAGCGGCTTTCTTCCGTATCTATCAACAGTGAATATTGCCACAACAGTAAAGAGCATATTGATAAGCCCTACTATGATTGTCTGGATAAGCGAGCTGTTGACGCTGGCTCCCATATTCCTGAAAATATTGCCTGCATAGTACATTACAACATTTATTCCTACAAACTGCTGAAATAATGCAATCAGAATGCCCAGGAATATTACAAAGAATCCAAACGATAACCAGGGGGCGTTTTTTTCGTGGAGAGTCTTTTTAATCTCACTTAAAATCAGCGGTGCATTCTCGCTGCCTGAAATTCTTGATATTATTCCGGCTGCTTTTTCATCTTTGCCTGCGATGACCAGATAACGGGGAGTTTCCGGAATGAAAAAGAGAAGAATAAGGAATAATACTGAGGGGATAACACCAGAAAAAAACATCCATCGCCAACCTTCTGATATCAGCCATGCATCATCTCCAGACCTTGCTATAAGATAATTAATGAAATAAATAATGACCATGCCCGAAATAATTGCAAACTGATTCAGTGAAACCAGCCGGCCCCTTTTTTCGGGAGGAGCTATCTCGGCAATGTACATCGGGGAGAGTATTGAAGCCAATCCGATTCCGATGCCGCCTGTTATCCTGTAAATCACGAATGAAAATACATCGAGGGTTCCAAAAAAGTTCAATACTTCCGGCTGCCATGCTCCAATACCCGATATTGTAAAAGTCACGGCCGATATTATCAATCCGGATTTTCTGCCAAAAGACCTGGCAATGAAACCTGCTGCAGCTGCACCTATTATACATCCCACCAGAGCCCCAGAAATAACAAGTCCCTTGACAGAATCTGCTATTCCCTTGATTTCACCAATGGCACCTTCAGAGGGGAGGGGGCTTTTCAGATATTTTAGAATAATGAACAACAGTACAAGAAATATTGCCGCAGTTATGAAAGATCCCTTCCTCATCCCTGCGAGCCTTAAAACAAGTCCTGATATCACAATGAAAATAATCAGGATAACTATCACTACAAGTATCCTGTACTGGGTGATCAGTAATATCGCATAATCATAATGGACGGGATCAAGCGCTTTAACAATAAATAATCCGACAAGCGACCTCTCTGCGCCGTTAACTACAGCAGTGTCGTATCCGAACAGAAAGCCGCCCAGCGTTGCAACAAGGGTTATAAGAAGGACATAGTATGAACTCTTCCTGCCAGAAGTATTGTATGGAGTCAGTCTCTTTTTCAAGATAAGGAGGTATTATCAGGTTGGTATATTTTTAGTATAAAATTTATATCATTTTAAAGTTATTCTACTCATAATCATTTAGGAAATCGTTTAGTGGTTTCATGATTTCACATGATCTGATCACCATTTCCAGGCATCCCCTGCTAATGATCTCCCTGTCTGATATCATCTTTGAAACCAGGAAGCTCTTCATTTTGAGGAATTCCAGGAAGGGATGATCCCTTGGAAATCCTTTGGGTGCAGTCTTAAGCTTTTCTCCCTCAAGGTTTCCGAATGTCTTTACGAGGTTGTCATCCTGAACTATTTTAAGGAAGCGTTTTCCATTTTCACTTATATTCGTCCTTATAGCCGACAGCCAGGGGGAGGGAGGGATGTATGCCCCGCCGGCAACCATACTGTTACCGCCGGGTTCAACATGAAAATAATATCCGGCAAGCCTGTCGCCGTACTTTTTCCCTCCGCGTACGATGAAAGCGCCCATATGAGTCTTATAGACTGACTTGTCAGGTGAAAACCTGATATCCCTGTTGATCCTGTACATGCAGGTCTTAGCCTCCAATCCTTTCAGGATAGGATCAAATTCTGACGCGGCATTGATAATTGCCTGGACAAAAGATTCATAATTTGATTTTGCATCTTCGTACCGTTTCCGGTTCTTATTGAACCATTCTCTTTCATTATGAAGCTTCAGTTCAGAAAGAAAATCAAGTGTGGATTGTTTTATTTGTTCCATTAGCGGAAAATTAATCGTAAAAATGACCTTAAAAAGATAAATATTATTCCCGACATCATAACACTTACAATATTAATTTTTTTTTGGGAATTACTTGACTTTGTTAACAAAATTGATTAATATACTGGCACAAAGTTGACTAAAAACTAATCAAAAACTTAAAATTTTATGGGAAAATTTGACAAATTCTGCCAGAGTTGCGGTATGCCAATGGAGAAGGATCCCGGTAAAGGTGGGACAAATGCCGATGGCACAAGGTCAGTTCAGTACTGCAGTTATTGCTATATCGACGGTAAATTCCATGACAGCTTTACACGACCATCAGAAATGGTAGACCTGGTGAAAGGTAAACTCAAGGAGATGGGTATCGGGCCGTTGAGAAGATGGTTTTACACCTCTCATATTGCTCAGCTTGAAAGGTGGAAATAACAGGGGATATCAAAGTATAATTATTATATTTCCGGAAAATAATTATACTTTGATATGAAAACACGAAAGAAGGTTCTATACGGCGTTCTTATTTTTATTATTCTGGCGCTGACAGGCGCCGCCGTTTATATTAATTCGCTGTTGCCTATTTTGACCGGCTATGCAGCTAAAAACCTTTGTTCCGATGTTTTTATTTCAGGGAGGCAACAAGCTGAAGTTGAATCGACGGACTTAAACTTCTCTTTGATAAAATACACGAGAAACAGAGTTGATTTTATCGGGAAAAGTGTTGTAAGCCGTTTTCTCTGGAAGAAATCAAAAGCAATATACAGGGATGGTTTCGGAGTCACCCTTATCAGAGATATTCCTGAAGATACAATACGCTCTGAAATGTTTCCTGCAAACACTGAGTCAGGATATCAGCAGGATACCATCCTATGGCCACTCGGCGACGTGGTTAAAGATACAGTAACAGGAATAAATGCAATTGCACTCGAAGAGATTACAAAACGACTTATCACCGACAACGCCTATAAAGGCAATGCTTTTGCCTTCATAGTGCTACATAAGGGAATACCTGTTGCTGAAGCCTATAAACCTCAGTTCAGTCAGAAGACCAGGTTTCTCAGCTGGTCGATGGCAAAAAGCTTCACAAACGCCATTGTGGGGATGCTTGTTAAGGAGGGTAAAATGGATATTGCCCGTCCTGCTGATATAGCAGGTTGGAAAAATGATGGGAGGAGTAGAATTACACTTAACGACCTTCTTCAGATGCAGAGCGGACTGAAATGGAATGAGGATTATGGAAGTCGTTCCGATGTAAACCTTATGCTTCACAACGAGGGTAATATGGCACAATATGCTTTTGGCCAGCCTTCAGAATTCCCTGCCGGTACGCACTGGTTCTATTCTTCAGGTACAGCGAATATAATTACTTACCTTATTAAAAAGCTTTTTCCTGATGATTCTTCATATTACTCTTTTGTTCATAACCGTTTCTTTAACAGAATAGGTATTCCTGATGCAGTATTTGAGGTGGATCCTTCAGGTAACTTTGTCGGATCTTCTTATATCTACGCAACAGCCAGGGATTATGCACGATTTGGATTATTATATCTGAACGACGGCGTATTCAACGGGGAAAGAGTACTGCCTGAAGGATGGGTTAAGTACACTACTACTCCGGCTTCTGGCAGCAATGGAGAATATGGTGCATTATTCTGGCTTAACCTCGGGAAAAAGTATCCGTCAGCCCCCGAGGACATGTTTTCGTGTCAGGGACATGATGGTCAGCAGATCTTCATAATCCCTTCGAGGGAACTGGTTTTAGTTGTTCTGGGTTATTCACCCAGATCAAAGGGCGGAATGGATTTTGACAGGTTGCTTAAAGATGTTTTAGTTACCTTGAAATAGGGCAGGGGTGCTTAGTTCAAAATGCATTCTACCACGTACTCTCCACTCCCTGTTATTTCAGGTGGTGTCAGATTGGTTCCTGCGATCCCGTTTATCTTATAACCCGTAGTTTTGTCAGGAAGGTAAACAGATGCTGTTGAGCCGGCAGGGATTTTTATTTCCATTCTGATCAGCTCGTCAGTTTTACTCCAGTTGACTGTGATGGTTCCGTAGGGTGTTTCTTTCATTGTTTTCGCCCACGATAAACCTTCAGGGATCTGAGGATCAATAATAATGTGTTGATACCCGGGGTGATTCTCATCAGGAACAATTCCTCCAAGAGCCTGGTAAAACCACGAACCAATTCCATTATAACAGTTATGAATTCTGCTTCTTGCTCCGTTCCAGTGTTCCCAGGTGGTGGTAGCTCCATTATCAATCATATAAAGATATCCGGGATATCCTTTCTTTTTAAGCATTGAGTACATCAGGTCAGCCTCCCTGTTATTAACAACCCACTCTGTAAAAACCGGGATACCTACCAGTCCTGTTGCAAAGTATCCATCGCGCCTGATCCGGATCTCATCGACCAGATTTTGCCTGACACTTCCTGTAAGAGAATCAGGAACTATTCCGGCAAGAAGAGGGTAAGTGAGGTCGATCTGCGATCCGCTGCCATAGATAAGCTTCGATTTGTCAAAAAAACTTTCCTGGATCCTATCCCGGAGAGCGGCTGCCTTCAATCTGTACAATTCTGCATCTGAATTTTTTCCCAGAAGACTTGCTATTTTCTGCATTTTTTCGTAGCAAATAACTAAAAAACAGTTATTTACAAGTGTAATCGAGGCTTCATCCTTCTGGTTGACACCTTCCGGCGTTGCCCAGTCGCCAAGATACCATGTCCGGTAATCAGTCTCGGGCCATGGACGAAGCAAACCTTCGGGAGAATATTTATCTACATATCCCAGCCATTTTTGCATTACCGGATAGTATTTTTCAAGGATCCCTAAATCTCCATAGTTTGTATAGGTTCTCCATGATGCGGTAATAATAAATCCGCACCAGTATGGTCCGCCGCCTGCAGGATAAGGATTTGGCGCAGTATGTGGCATTCCTCCGTCTTCCCGGATGCAATCGGCCCACGCCTGTAACCAGTTGCTGTACAATGGCTCCAGGTCAAACATAGTTTGTGCTGTCTCAGTCGAGGCATTTCCGTCACCTCCATAACCCAGACGCTCAATCTGCGGACAATCAACCAGATAACCTCCCAGGCTCAGGCAACGCAGAGTATAGAAAATCATATCATGGATTTTGTTAAGCTCCGGATCGGAACACTGAAACGAAGAAGCCATGTTATATCCTGTATGGATAAGAAATGCAGAAATTTTATTCTTGTCTGGTTCTTCACGGAGATTTGAGATTTTTACATACCTGAATCCATGATAATTGAACTTGTTGATGAATATTTCATTACCCTGTCCGCTTGCAATAAAACTGTCCTTCTGGCCCTGATCAACAAATTTACCATCTTTGTCGAGATGATCGCAGTATTCCATTTTCACCTCCTGCTGATTATCCAGAACTGGAAAAAATATCTCAAACCACCCGGTAATTGTTTTACCCATATCAACGATCCAGGTAGAGTCATTCAACTTCATGACTGACAGAGCCTTAATTGTTTCAATTATTTTATTTGATTCTGAATATTGGGGAGTAATTTCCCCTTCAGGTTTGGTTGTCACTGTCACTGGCTTCCATACAGTATTATCAATTGTCTCAGATGACAGATCCTTCAGTAAAAGTGAAGCATCAATCTGTTCACCGCCGAAGTTACCTGCTCTCCATGAGCCGATTGTGGAATAGCCGCTTTTTCTTCCTGTCCACGAAGAATCTGTCGATATAACTTTTTGCCAGTTATCACCGTGGAGTTTTTCAACACGGGCTTTTACAAAAGGCCCGTTTTCAGTAACTCCTGGCAGACCTTTACTGTACCATCCCTGACCAATCCATATTATCAAGTCGTTACGGCCCTTATTTATAAGAGGGGAAATATCATAAGTTATCGTCAACGATCTCTTGCTGAACTGTGATACAACTGGAGTGAGAACATTTTCACCTGCTTTTTTCCCATTCACCCATATCTCGTGATAGCCCAGTGAATTTACATGTATGAACACTTTATCAAAGGTGTCATCAATTGTAAATGACTTTTTAAGCTGGGGACTGGTGCAGAAGGAAGCTGTATCAGGAAGTCCGATATAATCTGCCTGCCAGTCGGATTTTTCGAGCAGACCGATACTGAAATATGAAACATTGCTCCAAGCTGAGGCTTTGTCGTTTTCATCCCAAATCCTGACTTTCCAGTAACATAACGACCTTGAATTCAGTTTATTACCACGATAAGGCAGCATAATACTCTGTGAGGACGGCACTTTCCCCGAATTCCACTTGTCAGCTTCGTTTTCATCAAGAAGAGATTCCCTGCTGGCGACAAGTATCTGAAAAGCGGTCTGTGAAGTTCCGTTTGCGGAAGAGTGTATTTTCCAGCTAAGCAGGGGAGAGGCGTTCCCCAATCCTAAAGGTTCTTTCAGGTTCTCACACCTTAGATCATTAATCTTTAACCCTTGATTGTTTTCTGCACATCCGGAAAGGAAAACACAAATAAAACAGAATTGTATAAACAGAAAAAGTAAACGGTACATTGTAATTCATTTTAAATTAAAAAACTGATCATTGGTTACCAGGTCATCAAAATTATGAAGTGATAAAATTCTACATGTTAATAAGGTAAATTTATTCATTTCATGAATTAATTGTTGAGTAAAAATCAAAATTCGTGGGTAAAATAAGTCTGGCAAGACTTTTTGAAAAGGAATCACGTTATTAAGATTAAAAAATGCTAATTAATTAATTTAAAATTCACGGAGGTAATATGAGCGATAAATTTTCAATAAGTCCCAATGGAGAGGAATTTCCGCTTCCTGATCATCAGGATTACAGAGACGAATTCGAAATGCTTAAGAAACGGGTTGACCTGGAGAGGGCCAATAACAGGGAAATTGTTGTAGTGATGGGTGTGGGATTTGTGGGAGCAGTTATGGCTGCAATAGTTGCTGATAC
>CAYPKL010000328.1:0-3109 GCA_964411285.1 uncultured Rikenellaceae bacterium | reverse complement strand
AACCTGCTACTGACATGGCTCTCTTGCTTGCATGGATGCATGAGATAATTTATAAAGAGTATTACGATAAGAGGTATGTTGAGAATTATTGTTCGGGTTTTGATCAGCTTAAGGCGCATGTCAGGGATTTTACACCTGAATGGGCCTATGGTATAACAACGATAAAACCGGATCTGATCAGGCGAACAGCGAAAGAGATGGCAGACGCTTCGCCTGCTGTTCTTGTTCACCCCGGCCGGCATGTAACATGGTATGGAGATGATACCCAGCGGTGCAGGGCTGTTGCTATCCTGAATGCCCTGCTCGGATCATGGGGAAGGAGAGGCGGCTTTTACAGGCCGGCAAGGTTTTCGCTGCCGCAAGCTAAGATACCTGCCTTTAAGGAGCCGGCAAAGACCTGGACAGATCTGTTTCCCGGAAAATTCCCCGGAGCAAGTACGCCTGTTACAAATGCTTTAATAGACGGATCTATACCTGAAAATAATCCCGGATATTTAATTAAAGGATGGTTTGTAAATGCGACAAATCTTATACTGACAGTTCCGGATCAGGCAAAAACCCTTAAAGCTGTTCAGAATCTCGACCTTATTGTTGCTGTTGATACAATGCCGATGGAAATAACCGGCTGGGCCGATGTTGTACTGCCTGAATGCACTTATCTGGAAAGATACGATGTACTCAGAGCCAATCCTCACAGGAAACCGGCCATTGCTCTGCGCATGCCTGCTGCTGAACCAATGAATAATTCAAAACCCGGATACTGGATTGCGAAAGAGCTCTCTGAAAAACTGGGTCTCGGATCGTTTTTTCCTTTTGAAAAGCAGGAAGATCTGATCGACTGGCAGTTGAAACAATCCGGATCTTCCCTGGAAGAGCTTCAAAAGACAGGTGTTAAAACATTTGAAAGAGATGCTGATGATATTTATATTGCACCGGATGAGCAGGTTGAATTTTCTACCGATTCAGGAAAGATTGAGCTCTATTCAACATATCTTGAGCAAATGGGATTTGATCCCCTGCCAAAGTTTACTCCTCACGAGGAGCCGGCTGAAGGATTCTACAGACTGATATACGGGAGGGCTCCGATGCATACTTTCAGCCGGACCTCCAATAATCCCAATCTAACCGATCTGATGGATGAGAACACTCTCTGGGTCAATCCGGGAGTTGCAAAAGAGTGGGGGCTCATAAATGATCAGCGTGTCTGGCTTAAAAATCAGGATAATGTTATTTCTGATTTCCCTGTAAAAGTAAGAGTTACGGAAAGGATACGATGGGATTCCGTCTATATGGTTCACGGATTTGGCCATGCACAGAAACAGATGAAAAGATGTTTTGGCAAGGGAGCCAGCGATACCCAGCTTATAACCAAAGTTATGACAGACCCGATAATGGGAGGGACAGGCATGAGGGGGAATTTTGTAACATTTGTAACTGAAAAAGAAGCGCAGGAGGTTGTGTCATGAGATATGCAATGGCAGTTGATACAAAAAAATGTGTGGGATGCAGCGACTGTGTTGTGGCCTGTCAGACGGAGAACAATGTGCCGATAGGATTCTGCCGCGACTGGATTGTTGAGATAATGGATGGTACGTACCCTCAGCTCGAAATGGAAATACGGTCCGAGAGATGCAACCATTGCGTGAATGCACCATGTGTCAGGTGCTGTCCCACCGGTGCCAGCCGTTTTACAGACGGGGGCATAGTTGTAGTAAAAGCAACTGAATGTATTGGTTGCGGAGCCTGTATTGCATCATGCCCTTACGATGCAAGATACCCACACCCTGATGGATATGTTGATAAATGCACCTTTTGTATCCACAGGATAAAAAATGGAATGAAACCGGCATGTGTGGCAGTATGCCCTACAAAGTGCCTTTACTTTGGCGATCTTGACGATCCTAACAGCGATGTTGCAGTTGTTCTGAAGAAAAGGAAGTCGAAGACTCTTATACCTGAAGCAGGTACTGATCCCCAGCTCTATTTTCTCATCTAACAATTTAATCAGGGACCAATGAAGGAAGAATTATTTGTAAGCGGCAGGATGAATGAAATGATAGACCCCGGCCTTAATATCTGGCACTGGCAGATACCGTTATACCTGTTCCTCGGAGGGATGGCTGCAGGAATACTCTGCATCGCAGCGCTCTATTTCATCAGAGGTAAAGAAAAAGAGTATTCAACGGCAGTCAGGATAACACCGTTTCTGGCTCCTTTCCTGTTGGTATTTGGTTTGCTGGCTCTGTTCATTGATTTAAGACACAAGCTCTTTTTCTGGCAGCTGTACACAAACATTAAACTGCAATCGCCCATGTCGTGGGGCGCCTGGACCCTGATGGTGATCACTCCTGTTTCATTTATCTGGTGTGCCCTCCACATCCGGGATATTTTTCCCCGTTGGGACTGGAAATATAAATGGCTTCTGGACCTTGAGAAATTCTTTAACAGATACAAAACAGCCCTTGCCTGGATCATGCTCATTTATGGTCTGATCCTTGGCATTTATACCGGCATACTTCTTTCGGCTTTTAATGCACGTCCGTTATGGAATACATCTATTCTGGGGCCTCTGTTCCTGGCTTCAGGATTATCGGCAGGAGCAGCAGCAACACTTATTATGTCGAAAGACCGGGCTGAACGAAAAAAGTTTGCACAGATCGACCTGGTGATAATAGGCGTGGAGCTGTTTCTTATAGTTCACATGTTCATGGGTTACCTGGCAAGTACACAGGTCCAGATTGAAGCAGCTGAATTGTTTCTGGGAGGAGAATATACGATGTCGTTCTGGATCTTCGTTGTGATCCTGGGCTTACTGATGCCAGCGTTGCTTGAAATCCTTGAACTGAAAAAATTTCATATTCCGGCTCTGGTATCCCCGCTTCTGGTTATTTTCGGGAGCCTGATGCTGAGATTTATAATTGTTTATGCAGGACAGATGAGCAGATGGCTGTACTAAGGGCGACAGGCGCCGGGCGACAGGCAAAAGGAGCTGAACCCTAAACCCTGAACCCTACACCCTAAACCCTACACCCTAAACCCTAGACCCTGAACCCTAAACACTGAACCCTAAACCCTAAACGCTGAACCCTACACCCTAAACCCTAAACGC
>CAYPKL010000327.1:0-10830 GCA_964411285.1 uncultured Rikenellaceae bacterium | reverse complement strand
TATTTCTGCCTCACCTTTCTCCTATACCAAAATCGCTGCAAAAAAGAACATCTTTATCTCAAAAGCGCTAAAATACAAGATCCCGGTAATATCAGTAAACCAGACAGGGGCAAATACCGAGCTTATTTTCGACGGTGCATCCATTATTGTCAACCGTGAAGGGAAAATTCTCCGGCACCTTAATTACTTTGAGGAAGCCGTGGAAACATTTTCTCTCGACGAAATAATTTCAGGAGAAAAAACTGTCGGGGAAGAAGTGCCGGAACCGGTATCTCTGATCCATAAAGCAATAGTAACAGGAATTCATGACTATTTCTCAAAAACCGGTTTTAAAAAATCTATTATCGGATTATCAGGAGGAATCGATTCAGCCGTTTGCGTTTGCCTGGCCGCTGAAGCATTGGGAAAAGAAAATGTTCTGGCATTGCTTATGCCCTCAAGGTATTCATCAGAGCATTCGGTGAAGGATTCGGTAAAACTGGCAGAAAATCTCGGGATAAAATATGAAACTTTAAGCATTGAGGAACCTTTCAAAGCATTTGAAGAAGTTCTTGCTATCTCATTTACAGGAAGGAAGAGTGACGTCACTGAAGAAAACATTCAGGCCAGAATAAGGGCGGTCCTGTTAATGGCATTTTCCAACAAGTTCGGTTATATTCTCCTGAACACATCAAACAAGAGTGAAGCGGCCGTCGGGTACGGAACTCTTTACGGTGACATGGCCGGTGGGTTGTCAGTAATTGGAGATGTTTATAAATCAGATGTTTATAAGCTTGCTGATTATATTAACAGGAATACTGAAATTATTCCTGAAAACATAATCCGAAAACCTCCTTCAGCTGAACTAAGACCAGGTCAGCTGGATACCGATTCGCTTCCTGATTATAAGATCCTCGATTCAATCCTTTATCAGTACATTGAGCTGCAAAGATCAGCTGAAGAAATTGTACTGGAAGGATTCAGTAAGACAGTCGTCGACAGGGTGCTTGGATTAATAAATTTCAACGAATATAAAAGATATCAGGCGCCTCCTGTTTTGCGGATATCTTCAAAGGCTTTCGGCGATGGCAGGAAAATGCCGCTTGTAGCAAAATACTGATATGCAGTACAGAAACCCTTACATAGAGCTTTGTATCGAAGGAGCCTCGTCAATATTCAAAGGGTTGAGCCAGGCGGAAAAAGAAATTCTGGACCATCATCATACCTATTTAAATTACAGGAAGGGTAACCTGCTAATCAGTGAAGGAGAAAAACCCAGGGGATTTGCAATTCTGGTGTCTGGAAAGGCGAAATTATTTAAAACAGGAGCCGGTGGCAGGGAGCAGATAATTAAATTGCTCAGACCTCAGTCTGTAATAATTTACAGATCATTGTTTGGTGACAATCCATATCCTTTCTCTTCTGAAGCATTCGAGGAATCCACTGTAGTCACAATAGAGAAAACACCTCTGTTAAAGATACTTAAACTGAATACCGAACTGGCGGTCAGATTTATGAAGCTGATGGCGGATGAGCTGATATATACAAATAACAGGCTGATTTCTCTTACTCAGAAACATGTAAGAGGACGGATGGCAGAATCCCTTCTGCTGCTCCGTGATACTTACGGACTTGAAGCTGATGGAAAGACCATGCGCGTCATGCTTCCAAGGGAAGATTTCGCACATCTTTCAAATATGACCACTTCGAATGCAATCCGGACCCTGTCGAACTTTGCGGCGGAGAAAATCATTGATATCGAAAGGAGAAAAATCATGATCCGCAATCCCCTGAAGCTGGAGGAGATAAGTGAATCGGGACAATAGGCTGGTTTATTCTCTGAAAAACACTCTTTTAACCCTTGCAGGGATTGATGTCAGTATTTCATAAGGAATGGTTTCGCACTGCCGGGCCAGCTCATTGATTGAAATATTTTCGCCAAATATTTCTGCCTCATCGCCCTCTTTTACTTCCAGCCCGCTGACATCTAACATACACATATCCATGCAGATATTTCCAATGATCGAAACTCTCCTGCCTTTAATGAACAGGTTTCCTTTCCTGTTTCCCAGCCTCCTGTTTAAACCATCAGCATAACCTACAGGTACAATAGCAATATTACGTTCATCATCAGAAACATCAGCGCAGCCATATCCTACGGGTTCTCCGGCAGGTATCATTTTTATCTGTGAGATCCTGGTTTTAAACCGTCCAGCCGGTTTCAATTCTATCCCGTCATATCTGCCGACACCGTAAATACCAATTCCCGGCCGTACCATTTCAAATTGGTATTGGGGGAATCGCGCAATTCCGGAGGTATTCAGAATATGTCTGAGAAATGAATATCCCAAAGCTGATCTTATCTTTGATACGGCTTCTTCGAAAACCTCTGCCTGGTGGTGAGTGAATTTATCAAGCGCAGGATCGTCAGAACCAGCCAGATGAGAGAAGACTGAAACCACCCTGAGGCAATCAGTCTCTTTTAATTTTAAAGCCAGATTATCTATGTCATAAGGCATAAAACCAAGCCGGTGCATACCTGAATCAATCTTGATATGTACCGGATATTGATAGAGCCCGTGTTTTGATGCATTTTCAGAAAACTGATGCAGCGATGAAAAGCTGTAGATCTCCGGTTCAAGATTATACCTGATCATTACTTCAAATGACGACGGATCAGGATTCATTACAACAACAGGAATGGTAACACCGGCATTTCTGAGTTCAACACCTTCATCGGCATTGGCAACTGCAAGATAATTTACCCGGTGGTGCTCAAGAAGTCCGGCAATTTCTGCCGGACCCGATCCGTAGGCAAAAGCCTTCACCATTACCATAATACGTGTTCCGGGATTAAGATGACGCCTGAATTCATTCAGGTTATGTGATATGGCATCCAGACTAATCTCCAGAACAGTTATATGAACCTGCAGTTCAAGCAGTCTGCTTATTTTTTCAAATTCAAAAATCCTTGCGCCTTTGATCAGAACAATGGAGTCCCTGTACTCTGAGCTGTTAAAATTTTTAATAAAATCGTCAGTTGAACTGTAAAAAACAGAACCAGGCTCAAAAAACCGGCTGAATTTCATAAGTACCTGACCTATGCCAATGAACTTTTCAATGTTCATTTTTCTGATCAGATCAGCTATCCCGGTATAAAGCTCCTCTTCATTCCGGCCGCTCTGCACAAAATCGGATAAGATTAGAATTGCTTTCCGGTTATTCTGCGACTTCAGGTATTCAAGGGCTATCCCGAGAGAACCAGGATCGGAGTTATAGTAATCTTCAATAAGATGGCAGTTATTGATTCCGCCTTTCATCTCCATCCTCATTGCCACTGAAACAAGCTCTGACAGGCTTTTTCTGATAATATCCGTTTCAATACCCAGAGCCAGGCAAACCGATGCTACTGTTATTGCATTCTCAACAGAAGCCCGGTCGGTAAACGGGATCTCAAATTCCTCCTGCATACCTCCAAAACTTATTTCAATCAAAGTACTGCTTCCGGCGGATTGCTTTTTTCTGACGTATATTCTTGCATCCTTATCAATGACCGACCAGTCAATCAGATCTTTCGTCCTGAGGTTTTTATCTTCCGGGATAAGTTCCCTGATAATAGTTTGGTCAGCGCAATATACTATCATTGAGCAATCCCTGAATAATTTCAGTTTCTCAAGTGCTTTTTGCCGGTTATCAGTAAAATTTTTACTGTGAGCATCACCAATATTTGTAATTACACCTATATCAGGTTTGATAACTACCTGAAGTTTTTCCATCTCTCCTGGGAATGAAATCCCGGCTTCGAATATCCCATAGCTGAATTTGCTTTCAAGTTTCCATACTGAAAGCGGGACTCCAATCTGTGAATTATAACTTTTTGGACTCCTCACCACAGCAGCAGTATGGCCTATCACATCGGCAAGCCACTCCTTAACTATTGTTTTACCGGCGCTGCCGGTAACTGCAATGACAGGGGAATTGAATAATGACCTTTTAAATGCTGCCAGTCTTTGAAGAGCAGCTACAGTATCTTCATTAAGAATAAAAGCAGCTTCCTTGTAGATGCCGATGTCGGCCGGCAGCAAGCTGACCAGAAAAACCCGGATACCCTTCCGGTAGAGTGAATCAATATATAAGTGCCCATCATGGTTTGGCCCCCTGACAGCAATAAATGCCAGATTTTCGGCTAAATTGATCTGCCTGCTGTCAGTGGCCAGCTCCGAAACAGAAATATCTGGCCGGCCAAAAAGTATGCCTTTGGTGATCCGGGCAATATCAGAGGAAGTTAAGTCCACATCAGGATATTTTTAAGGCTTTGTTGTAACAATTTCTGCACAAAGGCTCATACTTATCTTTCTCTCCGAGAAGAACAACCTGTGCCTCTTCTGATTTCCGGAATGAATAATTTGCGAGGTTCCCGCATCTCACGCAAATTGCATGGACCTTGGTCACAAACTCAGCTATCGAAAGCAGAGCGGGCATTGGACCAAAAGGATTTCCCATGAAATCCATGTCAAGACCTGTTACAATAACTCTTATTCCATTGTTTGCCAAACTATTACAAACATCAACAATAGAATTGTCAAAAAATTGTGCTTCATCAATCCCCACCACATCAACTTCGCTTGCCAACAGAATTATTGAAGATGCATTATCGACGGGAGTTGACACTATGGATCTTTCATCATGAGATACAACTCTTGTTTCGGAATAACGGTTATCAAGCGACGGTTTGAATATTTCAACTTTTAATCCGGCAAACTGAGCCCTGCGGAGCCTTCTTATCAACTCCTCGGTCTTCCCTGAGAACATAGAACCGGTTATCACTTCAACCGATCCACGTTTGCCGTACGCTCTTACCGAATTCTCAAGAAATTCCATATCTGTAAATGTCCGTTCCGGAATGCTAAATGTAACTTTATTCCGTTATGACTTGTGGAATAATATTTACTTTTGCAAAATAAGGAAAATGGTTTATTAAATTAACATCAAAGTGTATGGATTTAAATGCTACAATTGATATTATTATAAAGGACCTTAACGATATAAAGGATATTGTTGATGATCTTAAACATTATCAGGGTGTTCCTGCCCTGGAGGTTGAACTGGCAAAATCAAAATGCCGGAGTGTGATTGAAATTATTACGCTCATGAAAAACATAGAGCAGAAAATCGTTTATGTCAGAGAAGAGCGGCATGAAGAAAGGCATGAGATATTGCAGGAAAAAGAACAGCAACACGAATTAATTGCAGTTGAAAGTACACCCATCATGTCAGAGGAAAAACCTCAGGAGAAATATCAACCGGAGATAATAGCAGAAACCCTGAAAGAAACAAAGCCTCCTGTCGTGAAACCTGCTGAGTTTACAATTATTGCAGATCAGTTCTCAAACAGGCCTGAAAGTTTTAACCAGACACTTGGAGGTTTGAAACACGATGATGATATTTTTGAAATGATTAAAACGAAATCTGTTACAAATCTCGCAGAAGCAATCGGAATAAATGATAAATTCCTCTTCATCAGGGAAATATTTAATGGGGATCAGGAATCGTACGATCAGGCTCTTTTAAAACTTGACTCCGCCGGAAACCTCGAAGATGCGAAAGCAACTATCCTGGCCTTTGCGGGAGAGAATAAGGAAAATGAAGCCGTTAAGTTGTTCATGAGTATTTTAAAACGCAAGTTCCCAGTCAATGAGTAAGCTGATCCTGGTACCTACTCCGATTGGTAACCTCAGGGATATTACATACAGGGCAGTCGAAGTATTAAAAAGCGCCGGACTTATCCTTGCCGAAGATACCAGGCAGGCAAAGAAACTTTTAAATCATTATCAGATATTTACTCCTCTTCAATCGCACCATATGTTCAATGAACATAAAAGTGTTGATGCGATAAGCAAACAGATCAGCTCAGGACTTACTGTTGCCCTTATTTCTGATGCGGGAACACCCGGAATTTCCGATCCGGGATTTCTGCTTGTAAGAAAATGCATCGAAAAAGGGATAGAAATAGAAACCCTCCCCGGTCCTACCGCCCTGATTCCATCGCTTGTAAATTCAGGTTTGCCATGCGACAGGTTTTGCTTTGAGGGTTTTTTACCTCCAAAAAAAGGAAGGAATAAACGTTTGTCATCCCTGACAGAAGAACAAAGGACCATGGTATTCTATGAGTCTCCCTACCGATTGGTCAGAACACTTGAGGATCTTGCGGAATTTTTCGGTCCTGAACGCGAGGCATGCGTTTCAAGGGAACTGACAAAGATATATGAAGAGAATATCAGAGGTAGTTTATTATCTCTCGCCGAACATTACAAAGCAAGTTTACCCAAAGGAGAAATAGTAATTGTCGTTGCCGGCAGGAAAAAATGAGTCAGGTAATAAAAGGATTCTGGTTATACGGAAGGAAAGAAATATTACTTTTTTTCCTGATATCTGCCTTGTACCTGCATGCGATTAATGCCCAGGTACTTAAAGGGAAGATAACGGACAAATCAGGAGAACCGGTTCAGTATGCGACGATCTATATCCAGGAATTAAGGCAGGGAACCACATCAAATACAAAGGGCAATTACGAAATAAGGCTTCCATCAGGCTCATTCACAATAGTATTTCAGAGTCTCGGATACGAACCTAATATGACAGAAATATCATTGGCCCGTGATACTATCGTTCGTGATATAATTCTAACAGAACAGTATTATCAGATCCCTGAGGTCAGAATCACTGAAAACGGTGAAGATCCGGCTTATTTTATCATGAGAAAGGCAATCGGTCTGGCACCCTATTATCTTAATCACATAAGTCATTATAAAGCAGAAGTTTACCTTAAAGGCAACGCTTATATAAAAAGGATCCCGAAAATTGCCCGGAAATCGATGAAAATTGAGACCGGGACCAGATCTCCCGGTTCTCCCGGCACAAAGATAGTCTTAAAGGAGGGTGATTCATTCCTAATGGAATCATATAATGAAATTGAATTCACGGCTCCTGATAAATATATCCAGAAAGTAGTCTCATATAATTCCAGTTTTCCCGAGCAGAGCGATGCTGTATCACCGATGGATTATATCAAGGCAAGCTTTTACCAGCCTATTGTAGCCGAGATCGGAATCTCACCTCTTTCACCGTCAGCATTTTCTAATTATAAATTCAGGTATCTGGGAGCCTCCCTGCAGGGTAAAAACACAATAAATAAAATAGAAGTTATTCCCCGAAACAGGAACCAGCAGCTTTTTACCGGAACAATATACATAATTGATGATCTATGGTGTTTGCACAGTGTGGACCTTACAAATGAAAATTTCGCTGGTACCATCCATATCAAAGAGCTGCACGTTCCTGTCCAGGATGATATATGGATGCCCGTAAGTCATTTTTTTGAAATGAATTTCGGAATGATGGGATTTAAAGTTGATGTTGACTATCAGAGTTCTGTGCAATATCTCAATGTTGACCCGAATACGGCTCTTAAAAAGCCTGACCCGACAACAGGTTCTTATAGTGGAAATTATGCGCTTCCCGATACCTCAATGACAAAAACGAAAAAGAGAATTGAAGAGATTCTCCAAAAAGAGGAAATGTCAAACCGTGATATGGTCCGACTTGCGGACCTGATGAAAAAAGAATCCGTAGTTAGTTTAAAGGACAGTGTCAGAAAGAATCTTGAAATAATTGACAATACAAAGTATATTATTGAAAAAGATGCAGGTAAAAAAGATAGCGCCTATTGGGCCGGAATAAGGCCGGTTCCGTTATCTGAAACAGAAATTAAAACCTTAAATGAAAAGATTATTGCCGGCAGAATTAAGGAATTTAAAGGCGACACTTCAGGATCTGGAAGACAAAATAAGGAAGGGTCATTTAAGGAGGGTATAAAAAATGTGGTATTTGGTCATAGCTGGTCGGACACTACAGGCTTCCGTTTTACCAACGGCGGACTTATCAACTTTAACAGTCTGAGTTTCAATAGTGTCGATGGATTTGTTTACGGCACTGATTTCAGGTTTTCAAAAGACTTCAGAAATAAATGGAATTTCTCTTTGTACCCCGATATAAGGTATGCTTTCAGCCGTGAAAAAGTGTTGTGGGGAGCTAATGCCAATCTCAGTTCCGGAGGAATGAAGGCAAACCGGATTTTTATACAATCAGGAAGGACAAGCAAGGACTTATGCTCCGGCGGCGGTATCAATTCCCTGTTAAACAGCGCCACATCCCTGCTTCTCAAAAAAAACTATATGAAGCTTTATGATAGCCGCTACCTGACAATAGGCTATGGTTTTGAAGTGTCAAACGGATTAAATATGGAGATCAGTTCAGGCTATGAGGAGCGCCGAATTCTTGAAAACAATACTAATTTTTCTTTTTTCAAACCATCTGCTGGCTACTCTGATAATATCCCTGACAATGCCTACCTGAATTCAGAAGTTATGCCTCAGAACATCCTTTACAATCAGAAACACTATAACCTAAATACCAATATCACCTTTGTACCATATCAGAAATACAGAGTGTCTGACGGGAAAAAGGTACCGGCAGGCTCTGACTGGCCTCAGTTTAGATTGACTTGGAAGCATAGTATGAACAGCACAGAAGGGTCCGTAGACCGGTTCACCCATTTTGACATGTTCAGATTTGAAGTTTCCCAAAGAATCAAACCGGGAGCATTACGGGAATTAAGATGGATGATCCGGTCGGGCGGATATGCTGATAACAGGGGAATTTCATATTTCGATTTCTTCCATTTTAACCAGCAGACATTTCCATTGTTGATCTTTGATTATCAGGATGCTTTTATGCTTCCCGCATATTACTCCCTGAGCACTCCTGAATTTTACGGGGAGGTTCATTTTAAATACACCACACCTTTTCTCTTACTGAAATACCTCCCGGGTCTGAACAACACCCTGATGAGGGAGAACCTTATTTTTTCATATCTCGGATCACGGTTTCATACCAACTACACGGAAATAGGTTACAGCCTGAGTGAGCTGTTTCTGATCGGTGAGCTGGCAGTTTTCCTTGGCTTCGATGACCTGAAATACAGGAGCACCGGAGTAAAATTTGTTATCCACTTCCGCTAATCATTAATATAGTACGATCCCCTGTTTCATAACCCCCTGCCTGATAACAGGTAAGTTATACAGGTTTAAGCAAAGGGCGGCTCATTAATCATATCCGATTCCATGTCGAATTCTACGCCAGGCTTTTTGAGATTATTGTCGCGGTTCATCTTTGAACTTATTGTAAAGCTCTGGGACCCATCTCTGACATCACCTGCGATGTCAACATCAAAATCTTCAATATCAACGAACTGAGCTCTTTCTTCGCGAAATCTGAGACGAACATCATCAACGGGTCCGTTCCTGTTTTTTGCAAGGATTATTTCGGCAATTCCCCGTGTTGATGAACCATCTTCAAATGTCGGTATTCCGAATTTATCCTGACGGTGGATAAAAACCACCATGTCGGCATCCTGTTCAATAGCGCCTGATTCACGAAGGTCGGACAGCAACGGCCGTTTTGTTCCTCCTCTCATTTCAACGGATCTGTTCAGCTGCGAGAGGGCAAGTATTGGAACGTTAAGCTCCTTGGCGATACTTTTCAGCGATCGTGAGATATTACTTACCTCCTGTTCCCTGCTACCGGCATTCTCAGGTCCCGACATAAGCTGCAGATAGTCTACAATTACAATGTCGAGCTTATGCTGAGCCATAAGTCTGCGGCATTTTGCCCTGAGTTCGAAAATTGAGATTGCCGGAGTATCATCAATAAAGATCGGTGCCTGTACCAGTTTCTTAATTCTGATATCAAGCTGCTTCCATTCTTCTTCGGAAAGGCGGCCATTCTTGATTTTCTCCCCCGGAATGTCTGTCTCTGCAATTATCAACCTGTTTACCAGCTGAATGGATGACATTTCACAAGAGAAAATTGCAACATTCTTTCTGTGATCAATAGCCATATTTCGTGCCATCGACAGGGCAAGAGCGGTCTTCCCCATTGACGGACGTGCTGCAATAATAACAAGTTCCGACTTCTGCCAGCCTGAAGTCAGACGGTCAAGCTTTGTAAAACCCGACGGGATACCAACAAGTGCATCTTCCCGCTTTCCTGCTTCCTCAATCTCCCTTATTGCCTCCTTAATAACCATATTGATGGGCGAAACCTCCCGTTTTATATTGCCTTCAGCAATCTGGAAAAGAGCATTCTCCGAAAAGTCAAGAAGATCCGTGACATCGTATGAATCATCAAATGAACGGGTTTGAATTTCCGTCGATACTCTTATAAGTTCACGCTGAATATATTTCTGAGCTACAATCCTGGCATGAAAATCCACGTGGGCAGCCGATACAACTTTTGCAGTAAGCTGTGTCAGATAGACAGGCCCCCCTACACTCTCAAGTTCATTTTGAATCCTTAACTCCTCTGTGACTGTATAAAGGTCAACAGGGTATTCCCTCATTGATAAGTCGGATACTGCCTTAAAAATCTTCTGATGGGCGTCTTTATAGAAGCTCTCGGGCTTCAGAATATCAAGTATTGTGATAACTGCTTCTTTCTCAAGCATTATAGCACCTAGAACCGCCTCCTCCATGTCAATTGCCTGGGGGGGAACCTTTCCAAAATCAGGTAACGCGGCCAGTACAGGCCGGGCAATGGTTTTTTGTTTCGCCATTAAAATTATATTGCTGAATTATTGATACTTAGAAGGCTGATTTAATTAATTGTAAGAGTAAACCAAAGGTAAATATAACCCCATTGATTAACCTGCAACCAGTTTTATTCTTACAAACATTATTATGTTAAAAACTTGTTGAAAACCAAAAAAACATCCCTGATCTTTAAAATTCCAAT
>CAYPKL010000326.1:0-3955 GCA_964411285.1 uncultured Rikenellaceae bacterium | reverse complement strand
TAAACAGGGCTCCTTTCAGTGAGGGTTGGGTTTACCTGATTGAACCCGGTAAATGGGAGAGAGAAATCCAGTTTATGTTCATGTCCGGGAAATACAGAGAATGGATTAAAGATGAAATTATCAGGTTAAAAGATTTCTTTTCTGCAGCAGTAATACATAATAATCCGGCATATTCTCATGTTGTTATGCAGGACGGAGGTGAAGTTGCCGATAATGTTCTTGCTGATCTTGAACCCGAAGTCTGGGAAGATTTTCAGACCAACTTCATCGATACATCCAAATAGCCTTTCAATTCTTCCGGAAGGAATATAGCAGGAATTCCAGAAAAACTTTCTGGAAAGCACCGATTTGACAGCAATAATGCTTAAATCAATTTGTGTTATTTCATTAACTGAATATTAATAAAATGATTTTTTAAATATGATTTAAATTTTTGGAAGTATATTGGGATAATAATTCCAGTTGATACAAAATGTTAAGGTTAAGAGACCCAAAAAAAATAAGTGCGGCAAAGAATCGAATTCTTAAAGGTTATTTAAAATTCCAGTCGTCGATTTATGGAAGAGTGGTATTAATAATTACTATTTCTTCCATTTTCCTTTTTATCTCGTTCTGGATTATCTTCAGATCGGTCAATGAGAAATACCTGAAATCGTTTCTGGAGGAAAATGGTAATAACATAGGATCTCTGGTGGAGGGCGCACTCTACAAATCAATGCTCGAAAACGACAGGAAATCGCTCCAGAGTACTCTGGATATAATTAACAGAATGTCGGGTATTGATGATGTCAATCTGTATGATAATTTTAATACCCTCGCATACTCTTCAATATCAGGCGATACAACCAATCATAGTGATCCTGACTGCAAAAGCTGCCATAATGATATTGCCACTATGTTTCCGGCAATGAAAAAATCGTACAGAATTATTGATGTAAACAGTGAATGCAGTATGAATCATAACAATAATAACAGCAGGCATATTCTTATTAGTTCACCTGTTTTAAATTCTCCGTCCTGTTATACTGCCTCCTGTCATGCACATGATCAGAGCACTGAAGTATTGGGTTCTCTGCTTATTAAACTCCCGTTAAAGGAATTAGATGATTCCTTTGATAAATCAAGGAAAAACTATTTCCTTCTTGCCGCGCTTATGACTGGATTGTTACTGGTTTTCCTCTTTATATTTACTTCAGAAAAAATTAAAAAGCCTCTTAATTCATTAATTTTTGCGAGTGAGGCTGTTTCAAAGGGGGATAACAGCAGAAGGCTTGAAGTTAAACCACATCAGCTTTCTGACATGCGTATGGTTTCTGTTGCGTTTAATCATATGCTCGACAACCTGCAGAAGGCATCAACAGAACTGCAAAACTGGTCTCAGCAGCTGGAATATAAGGTTCAGAAAAAGTCAGAGGAACTTGGGCAGGTTCAAAATGAGCTTATGAACATTGAAAGGATTGCTTCACTTGGCAGGCTCTCCCTCTCAGTTGCACATGAAATAAACAACCCACTGTCGGGCATTCTCATTTATGCAAAGTTAATTCAAAAACAGTTGCAAAATCAGGATCTTGAACCTGCGAAAAAAGAATCAATGCTAAAAAACCTGAAGTTGATAGAGAATGAAACAAAGAGGTGCGGGGATATAGTTAAAGGTTTGCTTGATTTTTCAAGAAAGGATCAAAATGATTTTGAACCAAGAAATCTTAATGGAATCCTGATAGAAACCTATGACCTTTTAACTCATCCCATGAAAGTATCGAATATCAGCTTTCTGTCTGATTTTTCAGCAAAAAAAGATCTTATTTTCTGCAGCCCAAACCAGATCAAGCAGGTATGCGTTGCCATTCTTGTAAATGCGATGGAAGCAATCCATGAGAACGGGGAAGTACTTTTTCGTACTACCAATCCCGATGATTCACACATCCGTATTGACATCACTGACAACGGGTCCGGAATTGCCGCTGATGATCTTCCTCATATTTTCGAACCATTCTTCTCAACCAAGGAGAAGGCAAACGGAATAGGTTTGGGTCTGGCCATTGTCCATGGAATTGTTCAGAATCACAAGGGGAAAAATGAAGTCAGATCAGAACGTGGAAAAGGTACTACTATATCAATAATATTACCGCTGATAAATAGTTAAAAGTAATAAATTATGAACAACAGAGTCTCCATACTAATTGTTGATGACGAACCATCAGTCAGGGATTCACTTTATAACTGGTTTATGGAGGACGGTTACAGGGTGGAATGTGCAGAAGATGCAAAAAGGCATTATTGAAACTGGAGTCAGAAAGTTTTGATATCATACTGGCAGATATTAAGATGCCCGGTATGGATGGATTGGAGATGCTGAGAAGGATCAAAACGTTGAAAAAGGATTCAGTAGTTATTATGATGACAGCATTTGCAACAGTAGATACTGCCGTCCAAGCCCTTAAAGAAGGAGCATTCGATTATGTTACTAAACCATTTGATCCTGACGATCTTACGCACCTTATCCGGAATGCCTCAAAACAGATAACTCTTGCGGAGGAAAACCAGTTTCTGAAAAATAAAGTTATTGCGCTTGAGAATGTTGAAAATCTTGTGGGGAACAGCGAAGTGATGAGGAGAGTTCTTAAGGAGATTGAAAGTGTTGCCGCGTCAAATGCATCAGTGATAATAACGGGTGAAAGCGGCACAGGCAAGGAATTGGTAGCCAGAGCTATACATTCAAATTCATCTCGTAGATTCTTTCCGATGGTAAGTGTCCATTGCGGAGCACTGACAGAAAGCCTTCTTGAAAGTGAATTATTCGGACACGAGAAAGGTGCTTTTACAGGCGCTGTTTATAATCGTAAGGGAAGGTTCGAAATGGCGGACAATGGCACAATTTTTCTGGATGAAATCGCAACAATATCTCCGAAAATGCAGGTAGAACTTCTGCGGGTGCTTGAGACAAAAAGCTTTATTCGTGTTGGCGGAACAAAAGAGATAAAATCTGATTTCAGAGTGATATGTGCAACCAACCGGGATCTGAAAGGCATGGTGGATAAAAGACTTTTCAGAGAGGATCTTTTCTACAGGCTTAATGTGGTGAATATTGTGGTACCTCCTCTTCGTGAAAGAATTGAAGATATTCCGGTACTGGCAGACTATTTTGTCAGAAAATATTGTTCAGCGATGGGCAAACCTCTGATTAAATTTGAACCCGGAGCGCTTAAACGGCTCGAAGAATTTCCGTTCCCCGGCAACATCCGTGAACTGGAGAATATGATTGAAAGAGCTATTGTAGTTGGTAACGGGAAAAAGATTCAGGTTAAGGATCTGCCCCTCGGTACTGACAAAGTCTATACAACGGTTGAAAGTCTTGATGAACTTGAGAAGAATCATATCCTGCATATCCTGAGCAAGTACAACTGGAACATTTCAGCTGCTGCAAAAGCTCTGAAGGTAGACAGGGTGACCCTGTACAACAAAATAAGGAAATACGGGCTGACACATAATGATTAAGTCCACAGGTTGTTTCTGTAATACAAGTAATAACCGGATAAGGAGAGAGCTGGAATTGTCAGTCGTACTTATTTAGCATAAGCTGCAAACGAATGAATCATGAAAGTATAGTTATAATTTCATTTGGTCAATTGGGTCAGGAGCTGTTGGGAATTATTTCTGCTGATGTGATGATAAAATTTCCTATCTCTGTAAAAACGAGAACTGAATATCTCGATCTGAATGAATTCTATGATCCGGGTCGCAGGCAGTATAATGGCACTACGCTTTTGAAAATGATTGATAATGAATTTGCATCTGCCTCTTCAAAAACAATTGGTTTGTTTACTGTCGATCTATATATTCCCATACTTACCTTTATATTCGGACAGGCATTTCTTAATGGCCGTTCCGGCATAGCTTCCATTTTCAGGTTAAGTAATGAACGTTATGGTGTAAAAAAAGATGATAAGATCCTTCA